>CAINBK010000335.1:0-1792 GCA_903846615.1 uncultured Bacteroidota bacterium | reverse complement strand
TGCACGTAATAGAAGAAATTATCAACGTGGCAACGTAATTGATTTCCTAGATGGAGACTCATTGTCATCAGCTAATTATGGCTATGGCACATCAACGCTGTTGGATCCGCTACACTCAAGAGTATATAAAGGTGGTAGCTGGAACGACAGAGCCTATTGGCTTAGTCCTGGTGCGCGTAGGCATCTTGAGGAGGATCTTTCCTCTGCCACAATAGGATTTCGTTGCGCAATGAATCGAGTCGGAAGTCCAGAATTAGGTCCAAAACGGAAAACTGGACAATACTTCCCAACAAAAAGACAAAAACGATAAGCTATAATCTTGCAATATTGAAAACCCTCCCCTTCGGAGGGTTTTTTTATACGCGTCCGAGTACATTTGCACTATGCCAATTGAAACACTTTACGAACTATTCCAAAAATATCCACAAGTTGAAACGGATACCCGGCATTTAAAACCGGGTTGTATTTTTTTTGCATTGCGTGGAGATAATTTTAACGGGAATCAATTTGCAAAACAGGCGTTGGAAGCAGGGGCTGCCGCTGCCATCATTGATGATGCTAATGCCTATGTTGATGAAAGAACAATATTGGTTGAAAATACATTAACGACCTTTCAGCAACTTGCAAAATTTCATCGGCAGCAATTCAATATTCCTTTCATTGCTATCACAGGAAGTAACGGCAAAACCACATCGAAAGAATTAGTAAATGCGGTGCTGGCAAGTGCTTTTCGGACCTATACAACACAGGGGAATCTGAATAATCACATTGGCATCCCCCTTACTTTGTTGCGTGTTCAAAAAGATGCTGAAATAGCGGTGATCGAAATGGGAGCTAATCACCAACAGGAAATTGCAGGTTATTGCACTTACGCATTACCCACATATGGTATTATTACCAACTGCGGTAAAGCACACCTGGAAGGTTTTGGCGGGGTGGAAGGTGTACGAAAAGGAAAGGGTGAATTGTATGATTTTATTCGGGCGAACCACGGAACTATTTTTTTAAATCAAGATCTGGACTACTTACACCCCATGTCGCAGGGTATTACCAACGTGATAACCTATGGCACAAAAGATGCACAGACGATAGGTGAGATTAAGTCGGCCAATCCGTATTTGAATGTGTCCATCCTAAAAACAAGCCACAACAATACAAACTTGTTTTCCGACATACACACACAGCTGGTAGGCGATTATAATTTAGCCAATGTACTTTTAGCCGTGAGTGTGGGAGCCCATTTTAATGTGCCTCCTGAAAAAATAATAAAAGCACTTGAGAACTATCAACCTACTAATAGCCGTTCGCAGTTAATCCAAAAAAATACCAACACCATTATTCTGGATGCCTATAATGCTAACCCAAGCAGTATGCAAGTAGCCATTCAAAATTTTAGTAAACTGGACGCTGCTCAAAAAGTATTATTGCTTGGCTCTATGGCAGAATTAGGAGAAGAAAGCATGCAAGAACACCAGCAATTAGTTAACCTCTTGCTATCTTACAAATGGAAAGAAGTGGTGTTGGTAGGAGACGGATTTGGGGAGCTTTCACACCCCTATATTCAACTAAAAAATTCCAGCGAAGCAGCTGATTGGTTTCGTTCACAAAATTTTTCCCACACCCATTTCTTAATCAAAGGAAGTAGAAGTATGAAAATGGAAACTATTCTAACTAATGCTATATGAAGAGGCTCTCAATATGACAACACTTTTACTGTCACTACAGTTTGATAGCAATGCAATCTTCGGGGCAATGGCATCTTTGCTTATTGGACTTTCTTTGGGACTGATTG
>CAINBK010000334.1:0-1997 GCA_903846615.1 uncultured Bacteroidota bacterium | reverse complement strand
TAGGCACCAACTTATTCAATAATTGGTATTCCCGAATCAAAATATCCTGCTCATATTGAACAGCAGGATTTTGTGCAAAGCCAGAAAGCGTGCCCATAAAGCACGCTAGTATAAGTGATGTAATTGGTTTTGCTTGCTTCATACAATTATCCATTGGTCATAACAGAACGCCACCAACGACTTGCCAATAAGTAACCAATGGCAAGAAACCCTGCTAGTATTCCTCCCAGTAGCAATCCTTTTAACTTGGATTGCTTTTCCTTTTTTAAGGGGAGATAGGTTTTGTCTACTACCTGTATTACAGGCGTTTCCTGTTGTAGGGTAAACTTAGCGAGTTCTAAATTTTTGATTACCTCAGCAAAGATGGTAGCAATCATCATTTTATCACGCGTGCTAATTTCAGCTAACACAGGAGCCGTGCGCAAAGCCGGATTAATATCCACTAATTGCTGTTGAGCGGCTGCCGCAGAGTAGGTATTTCGATTTAGAAGTGCACCCAAGCTATCTGCTCTTTTTTGTAATAAAGCCACATTGGCTGCTTTAATCTTAATCTTTGATTGAATGTAGCGCTCAGTTCCCGTTTGCACCAAACGTTCTGTAAAAACTTTACTTAATAACTCATCACGCGTTGTGGTTTTTACCTCCACAAAAGTTGCCTTCTTATCAGTTCTGGCAACAGCTAACTCTTTTGCAATCGCCCCTACTAGTGACTGTAATAAACTATCTTGTTTACGAGGAAAATTACCCTCTTTGAAAGCTGAAAAGTCTATTACTCCTATTTCTTTATTTTCTAACCATCTTTTTTTGTACTCGTTAACCTCAGCGTATTTATCGGCGAGCGTAGCAGTTGAAGAGCTATCAAATTGAGTAAGTAAGGTTTCTCTGATTAGTCCTTCACTTTTTAAAAAGATCAGCAGGTTTTCTCCGGCAAAAATGCCGCCGCCGCTACCTCCTCCCAAATCAAAACCAAATTGACCGGCCAGAGAAGCTAATCCACCCACACTAGATTTGCCTTCCTCTGCAACAAAACTAATTCGAGCCGTATACTTAACAGGTTTGGACCAAGCCATAAAAAAACCAATACCAGCACCCATCGCACCAAGCATCCCTATTATTAACCACTTTGAAAGCAGGTACTTCCAAATAGACACGAGTTTTTCGATTAATTCTTTGAGTGATATTTCGTTGTCTAACTGCTGTTCCATTACAATCCTTTAAGTATGGCAATTGTTGTTGCTAATGTGGTTAATGCTGAAACTAATATACCTGCTTTGCTTGGATCAAACTTGCCGTCTCGAGCCGGCTTGGCGGGCACTACTACCGTTGAGCCAGGTAGAATTTTAGGATAGGTTCTAAATAAGCCCAAGAAACTGCCAGCTTTCTTCGAACGCCCATTTGAGTACACCACAAAGGACTTACCCTTTTTTGCATTGGCAGAAAATCCACCGGCAGAGGATATATAATATTCGAAGCTTTTATTCTGTAAAAACTGAACGCTCACAGGTTTTAGCACCTCTCCGGTTAAAGTGATAGTGTTCCTGAGTTTGGGGATTACAATTTCGTCACCCGCTTCCAGGATTACATCCCTTTGTGGATTATAATCACTCTTGTTATCATTCCATTCAACTGCTATTTCATTTGAAAGCGCATTATTGAGTTCTTGCTGTTTAGCAAAAACACTGTCTTGAGTACTATTGCTTTGCTTCTTAATTATTTTATTCAGATCTGCCGTATCAGCTAAGTTAGTTTTGCGAATTAATTTAATACCTACTTTATCGGCAGTCGGCAGTAACCCACCCGCACGTGTAATTAAAGCTGACAATCGATCTTGCTGCGATTCTAATGCATAAGTCCCTGGAAATAATACCTGGCCACTTACACGAACGATAATCTGTGGTTTTTTAGCGGGATCCGCTTTAACTAAAATAATATCGTTTGGTTGTAAATAAAAATCTGCCCCCACTTTAGTCAAGTTAGTACTCAGACTCACCTGTATT
>CAINBK010000333.1:0-7601 GCA_903846615.1 uncultured Bacteroidota bacterium | reverse complement strand
TGCTTCGGCATGCTTGAATGTATTATTGAGTAGTTCTTGTACCACTCGATAAATCATTCGCTTTTTACTAAGATTTAAGTTATAATCTTCCTGCGGTGAATAGATCTCCAGCTTAAACGTTGGTTTTTTCATTACCGAACAGGAGTTGATTAATTCCCGAATCGATTCACGCAGTCCAATATCTTTTAGTTCTGGTGGGGCCAGTAACCGAGATAGGGTGCGTACTTGCTGTATAGTGTTTTGTAAGGCTGACTCTAGACTTTTGAGTTCTTTTTTGGTGAGTGTGCCTTTTGATTTCAGCACTTCGATATACACATTGATATAGGCCAACATTTGGCCTACACCATCGTGTAAATCCTGACCAATTTCGTAGCGCTGCTGATCTTCGGCTTGTAAGCGCGCTTCTGCTAACTCCTGTTCTTTGCGCACTTCTTGCTCCCGCATAGTTTGCTCTAACGCGCGAATTTTTGTAACATCCCAATGAATACCCACGGAACCTTTTACGTTGCCCTCTAAATCAAAAACCGGAGCGCCACTAATTACTGAGGTTATCAGATTGCCGTCTTTACGCTTTAAGGTCAATTCGTAAACTGATCCTTTTCCTTTTTCACGGAGGGCATTATTTTTTTCAAACGTTTTTGCTTCCTCTTGTTTTGCTAAAAATATGGTATGTGCAATTTTACCTTGTATTTCCTCACTTTTGTAACCAAGCATTTTATTGAAGGCCTCGTTGGTATAGATGATTCTATCCTCTTGATCTACCTCCAGTACACCCAGCTCTAAATTTTCAAAAAGTGTCCTGAATTTTTCTTCACTGGTTCGAAGGGTAGCCAAACTAGTTTCGGCTTGCATCTTGTATCTATACTCGCTTGTTAAATCATAGGTAGCGCCAATGTATCCTATGAACTCCCCACTCTTTAAGAAACGTGGAATGGCCCGCAGTGAAAGAAATTTATACTCTCCTGGAATGGCAGTTTTCAAGGGCATTTCCACATTGATAAGCTCTCTCTTTGCTACTTTATTATTCCATTCCTTTATAACAATACCCTGGTACTCGTCAGCCACCCAATTCGCCATATCTACAACCGAGTATTGATCTTCCTCTTTTAATCCAAAAAACTGTCGGGCTGTTTCATTGTTGTATACGATTACATCATTTTCGTCCGATACCCAAATCATAATGGGCACACTGTCTGCAATTTTTTTAAAACGTCTCTCACTCTCCTCGATATACTCTTTGTAAAACTCTATTCCACTGACGTCTCGGATAGTTCCCGCCCATACCTCGTCATTAGATACTGAGTCAAACTTTTTATATACTACCTCCTCGATCCAAACTTGTTTTCCAGTTTTGGAATGCTGTAGTTGGTACTTGATTGAGAGTTGTCCTGTTTGTTGGAATGATTCCCAGGCTGCTTCATATGCTGCCAGTGAATCCACTACTACCATTTTAGTTTTTTCAGCTAATGGGTCTGCAACATCGTGCGGAGAAAAGCCCACGACATTTTCCCAACGGTCAGAATAAAAACTCTTTCCCGGCTGCGTTCGGTACGATATATAATGCACCGCATCCGTAATCTCCAGCAGTAAATTCAACTTAAAGCGGGTGTCGTAGACTTCCTGCTCCAGTGATTTTTTTTCTGCCGTAAATGTTGAATCTACAATCTGTCTAATTTTTTGATTCTGGTGCATGGTAATGCAATATTCAAATCAAACTTTTTATGAGTTAAATATAGTAGGTAAAAGTACTAATACTTATGACTTTTTTAAGTATTGATATAGAATTTGTTCTACTTTCATTTATAATAAGAAACTATTATGCAATATTTAATTAACAGAGTATCTTTCTTTATTGTATTGATTTTTATGACTCTTGCCATTGGAAATTCTGCTTTTTCGCAGACTTGTCCGACTTACTTAAAGAGAAACAATGGTAATAATAGCCCATCAAATTGTGGATCAACTGTTGGAATTCCCAATGCTTCAACATGGATAAAGCAAGGAAGCTTTGAGTTTACCGTTGTTACCGATGTTTTAAATATTGATAAGGTTGAGCGTTATAATAGCTCGAATTCTTCATGGGAAATATTTCAAGATAACACATCTAATCCATTAGTATATAATAGTAGCATTTGATTTGGCGGATATAGTGGTGGTGCAGATAAGTGGATTTGTTTTTACTCGCCTGATGGAACCCAAGCACCACCTGCAGCAAACTGGCGATTTACTTTTAGACCAACCTCAGGATCAACGTTCACCTGCAGCTATAATATTAATTCAAATGGCACCTTACCCGTCAACTGGGAAACCGTCTCTGCTGAAAAGCAGAATGGTCAATCAATTTTACGTTGGTCAACTGCTTCTGAACAAAACACTAAAGACTTTGTGGTGCAACATAGTTTAAATACTACCGACTGGAGTTCTCTAACTACTGTACCCGCCGCAGGTAATAGCACTACCACGCGTAATTATTCTTATGTTCATCAGAACCCTTTAAAAGGGAATAACTATAATTACTATCGTATTCTACAGCGTGATATTGATGATAAGTTTAGCTACAGCAAGATTGTCAGTATTATTTTCAATGAACCTGGCGCAGATCTACAAGTATATCCCAACCCGGTACAGGATCAGCTTACTATTTTCTTGGCAGAAACGCAATTGGTTCGCTTAGTAAATGCTGCTGGTGCTACCGTATGGAAAGGACAATTGCCTGCAGGACGTAATACGATTCCTGTTCATACGTTTAGTAAAGGTGTTTATGTGTTGACAGCCGGCATGCAATCGCAGCGCGTATTGATTCAATAAGCTCAACTAACTAGAACGGTCTCTCCATTTAAGATTAAATAACCGCCAGCCCACCTGTGCCCAGTGGCCAATTTTATTTTGTAATAAGGCGCCGGGGCTAAATGAATATTTCAACTCTTTCCAGGCTGCGCGTATTTCTTTTTCCTGGTCTAGTTGCTGTACTCTTAACTTGAGTTTGGCATGCTCAATATCTTCAATGCGTCTAATCTTTTTCATGGGGTTCATCCTTGAATAAGGCGCGGATTAGTAGATTCATAATGGGAATGCGTAGCCATCTATCGCGGGAGATCCAGCCCCACAGCCCTAGCAGTAAGATCAATCCACTTATGATCATAAAGCCCATCCAAAGGCTATTGAGCCAACTGCCAATTAATAATGCTAATCCTATGCAAACGATGGTAAGGAATAAGAAAAGCACCAGGGCTGCCAGCAACACCGCGATCAGGACAGTTAAAACGTTTGCTGTTTTTTCTGCCGTAGACAGCTTGAGTTGCGACAACCTGGTGTTCAGGTACGCTTTGACACGACCGACTAATTCCTCAATTTTGTTGAGCTCTTCTGACATTTACTAAAGGTAAGAAGCCTGGTTTCAGATTACACCTTCCAGTTCCTCTTCGGCCTTTTTCATTTTTTCATTGAGCTTCTCTTTCCCCCATTTTAGCTTACCCTCTGTTCGTTTTACCCACCGTTCTCTTCCTTCACGGAGTTTTCGGCGGGTTTCAGAGCCTTTGTCTGGTGCAAATAAGACCCCCAGCACACTTCCTATGGCTAGGCCGGCGCCTATTGCGATCATAATTTTTGATACAGTTTTCATACCCCTTGCGTTTTGTTTTTTTCTAAATTCATCTCAAACTACTACATGGATATCCGAATTAATATGACTATTTTCAAGTACCGACTTGATTTCTCTCAATTACTAAGACCAACTTGGACATTGCTTTTTGTAATAGTTGGTTTTTCAACTTTGGGGTGGGCGCAAAACAAAGAAAGCGCTGTCTTACCCTCAATTTTAGAAAAGGTAAGCGCAGGCCCTGCACAACAGGTATTAAAAGATCCCGATACGTATCGCTTGCAAATTATCTATACACAGATTGATCGAAATAAAAAAGGAGAGCCGCGATTTACACATCATACTTTTCTGGTTGATCCCGATAAATATTTTAATCCGGCTTCTATGGTTAAAATGCCATTGGCTTTTTTAGCAATGGAAAAATTAAATCAACTCAGAAATACTGAATTAAATCGTGATACCCGCATTACATTTGACAGCAGTTATTCCCGTCAGGTTGCTATGCGTAAAGATGCTTCGGCACCTGGAGAAATTTCAACAATCGGGCATCTGGTCAAACGTGCTTTTTTAATCAGTGAGAATGATCCCTACAATCGATTCTATCAATTCATGGGGCAGGGGCCTACCAATCAAATATTACAAACAAAAGGATATTCATCCGTTCGTATTACACGCCAGTTTATGGGATTTACGGACGAACAAAATCGGCATACCAATGCGGTCCGCTTTTATAATTCCAATGGACAAGAGATATATGCCCAAGAGCCAGGGTATAATCGGGATAGTTTTTTATTTCCTGCTCCTATTTTAATTGGGAATGCGCATATCAATCGCCAGGAACAATTAGTACAAGGTCCTTTTGATTTTACACGTCATAATTCTATTTCTCTTGCGGATATGCAAAAAATGCTACAAGCCGTAGTATTCCCTAATTCACTTCCTAAACAAAATCGATTTGATATTTCAGAACAGGATCGTTTATTTCTGTTACAGTACCTATCACAGTATCCTTCCGAAACAAACTATCCTAAATATGATACGTCTGTATTCTACGATAGTTACGTGAAATTCTTTTTTCAGGACTCCACTCATCAAATGCCACCAGGGGTTCGTGTATTTAATAAAGTGGGCTGGGCCTATGGCTTTCTCACGGATGTTTCTTACGTAGTAGACACGATTAACCGGGTAGATTATTTCCTCTCAGCAACGCTCTATGTAAACAGCGATGGTGTGGTCAACGATTCTAAGTATGACGAGGAAACGGTGGGCTTTCCCTTCCTGCGGGAGCTGGGCAGGCTGGTTTATAACTACGAATTAACCCGAAAAAGATCATTTCGCCCCCCGCTGAATATTCAGGGAATTCAGTACGAGAAGCGGAATCCGGCAGATAATCGGCCTACAATTAAAGAGGCTGATAATTAAGTTTTATTGATAATCAGCGCAGTGTATTTAAATTACGTCCCGAAAAAATAGTTAACTAAACTTTTTTGCACGGGGATTGTAGTATAGGCATGAACGCATTTACGATTAAGGATTTGGAGAATTTGTCTGGGGTAAAGGCGCACACCATCCGGATTTGGGAGCAACGCTATAACTTCTTGAAGCCACAGCGTACGGAGACCAATATTCGCTATTACACCAATGAGGAGTTAAAGACAATCCTCAATATTTCTCTACTCAATAAGTACGGATTTAAGATTTCTCATATTGACCGCATGACCCCTGAGGAAATTGGGCAGCGGATTCTTTCTCTTTCTGACTCACAGGCTATCCAAGAGCGGAACGTAAACGAGCTTGTGAAGGAAATGATCGATTTAAATACGGATAAGTTAGACAAGGTTATTTCTGAACATATTGCATTAAAGGGGATGGAGCGTACGATGATGAAGTTATTATTCCCTTTTTTGGAGAAGATTGGAATTTTATGGGTGACTGGGCATATCAATCCTGCCCAGGAGCACCTGGTTACCAACCTGATTCGTCAAAAAATGATGGTGGCTATCGACAAGACCCCTCAACCAGTTAACCCTCAAAAAAATGTTTTATTGTTTTTACCTGAGGGGGAGTATCACGAACTGGGCCTATTGTTCTTAAACTATTTAATGAAGAATAAAGGCGTGGGCACCATCTATGCCGGAACTAATATTCCTTTTAAAGATGTGGCTTACATCATCGATCTTAAAAAGCCTGATTTCATATTTTGTCATTTGACTACAACGGTATCAAATTTCTCGATTGAGAAATTCCTCGATAAATCCTCTCATTATTTTCAGGGTACCCCGCTAATTGTCTCTGGTCATCCCATAATGCATTACAAGAAAACTATTCCTTCTGGAATATCATTTAAGTACTCGTTGGTGGAGATGATGGACTTTATCAACCAGCTGGGAGCTTAAGGCGCCAATCTTTCAACTTTCCAATTTCCTGCCTGTTCTTTTGAATAAGAAATGCGATCGTGCATACGGCTGGGTCTTCCCTGCCAAAACTCTATCTGCGTGGGGTTAACACAATATCCTCCCCAATGGGGGGGTCGAGGAATGTTTGAATGGCCTTGGTATTTTTTTTCTAGTACTGCATATTGTTCTTCCAACCATTCTTTGTTTTCAACTACCCGACTCTGTGGAGAGGCCCAAGCGCCCAACTGACTTCCAAGAGGGCGACTATGAAAATAGGCGTCACTGGCAGTAGCATCAATGGGGGTAGCGGTACCTATTATTCGTATTTGTCTTTCAAGTTCTTTCCAAAAAAATAATAACGAACAAGCAGGGTTTGCCTTTAACTGCTGTCCCTTTGCGCTTTCGTAATTGGTAAAAAATACAAAACCGTTTTTGTCAAATCCTTTGAGAAGCACAATTCTGGACTCCGGTGTATTTCCATTGAGCGAAGAAAGTGTCATAGCATTTACCTCATCAATATCGGCACGTGTGGCCTGTTCCCACCAAATACTAAACTGATCAAAGGGGTCCTTGGCCACTTCAGCTTCATGAAGGCTGTGCAATGCGTAATCTCTGCGTAAATCTGCGATGGAGGTCTTTGTCATAATCTTCTAAAGCATAAAGGTACAACTTCGTATTTTTAAGTATTAGTTATATAAGTCATGCAACCAATTATTGATGCAAACCGGGTTCGACAGTTATTCCTGATAGCACTTATCCTCCTGATTGGGGTAGTGCTGTTTCAGGAGCTAGCTTTTTATATACCAGCTTTATTAGGGGCGCTGACGCTTTATATATTATTTCGCTCTACTTTTTTTAGATTAACGGAGTTGCGTAAATGGAAAAAAGGTCCGACTGCATTACTATTGATGATTATTTCATTGCTGATGATTTTATTTCCGATAGCCTTGCTCTTGCAAATGCTTTCTGGAAAACTTACCTATGCCCTGGAGCATTCCGGCGAATTGGTGGCCTCACTCAAGCAGGTAGTTGCGGAAATAGAAACGCGCTATCATATAGTAATTCTTAGTGAGGCCAATATTAATAAAGTAGGAGAGTGGATGGCATCTTTACTTCCTCGTATGCTGGGGGCTACGTTTAATTCTTTATCTATCATTTTCTTTCTCTACTTCATCTTATATTTTCTATTTACACAGGGACGTGCTTTTGAAAAGGCTTTAGTACAATACATGCCATTTCGTGCCGATAATGTGGGGCTGTTAGAAAAAGAAGTCCACTCCTTGGTGGTAGCAAATGCAGTTGGAATCCCCGTTGTAGCTTTTGCACAAGGAGTAGTCGGCTTAATTGGTTATTGGTTGATTGGAGTCAAGGAACCTTTTTTCTGGTTTGGTATTACCTGTATCGCTGGAATGCTACCTGTGATTGGCGCCGCCTTGGCGTATATTCCATTGATCATTATTTTTTTGGCTAATGGCCAAATGGGTCAGGGTATTGCTATGTTCTTTTTTGGCTTTGGTATAATCGGCACTGTTGATAATGTAATGCGATTCACGTTGCTGCGAAAAATCGGGGATGTTCATCCCTTGGTTACTGTATTTGGGGTGATT
>CAINBK010000332.1:0-2711 GCA_903846615.1 uncultured Bacteroidota bacterium | reverse complement strand
CGGATAATTTCCCCTACAAAAAAACGTGTTTGTAAATCGCTGATCTGTTCTGTATCATAAAATGGATTGCCTTCCGGCAAGAAGGGCAATATCTCATTCATTAATGAGGTAGATACTTTGTCATTTTTTGCAGAAATGGCAATGACTTTTTTACAATAAGACTTTTCTGAAAAAAACATACGAGCCGCTTGTACTTTATCTGCACTCACTACATCCATTTTATTTAAAAGTACAATAGCGGGTACTTTCAACTTTAGCGAGCTAAACAGCTGATCGCAGCGTTGCCAATCTTGCTTAAGATCAACCAGCAGCATCGCCAGATCACCATCCTCCAAAGCACTTCGCACAGCGCCCATCATACGCTCATGTAATTTATACTGAGGCTCAATAATGCCAGGTGTGTCTGAAAAAACAATCTGATAATCAGCGGTGCTTAGAATTCCCTTGATGCGATGCCTTGTTGTCTGAACCTTTGAAGAGACAATAGCCAGCTTTTCCCCAATCAATGCATTGAGAAGTGTGCTTTTGCCAGCATTCGGGAAGCCTAGTATGTTTACAAATCCAACACGCATGTGGATGGTTTTCCAACTAAAAAGTCCGCCTGAGGCGGACTCCTGGTTGCGAAGGGGAGGATCGAACTCCCGACCTTTGGGTTATGAGCCCAACGAGCTACCGCTGCTCTACTTCGCGATCTGAGGTGCAAATATAGTTTTTTCTAGCCCTTCCTCCAAACAAAGTATCTAATCAGTTGTTTTTTATAATTTTGTGTAGTACAACATCTTGCTAAAAGAGTTGTTCCATGTTTTCGGGGTGTTTCTGATTCAACAATCAGATTCTGAGATTAAACCCGTTGAACCTGGTCAGGGTAATGCCTGCGAAGGGAAGAAACTAAATTCATTCTTCAACGCTGCATTCCCTCTACATTTTTTAATTAAAAAACGAAAAAAATGAAGAGGTTTTTTATTTCAATTGGGATCCTGATGACCCAAATTTCTTATGCACAAGATCGGAGCATAAAAGACAGTATTCCAATTGATAGCTTTTATACGCTGTCGCCGGTTGCCATTCGTGCCGTGCGTGCCGGAGAGAACACTCCATTCACAAAAACTAATTTATCAAAAAAGGAAATACAGTTTGCTAATCAAGGAGCTGACCTCCCATTTATACTTAATAACACCCCCTCAATTGTTGTAAACTCAGATGCTGGAAATGGAATTGGATATACGGGAATGCGGATAAGAGGAACCGATGCTACTCGAATCAATATCACGTTGAATGGGATCCCCTTTAATGATGCGGAAAGTCAAGGCACTTTTTTTGTAAATCTTCCTGACTTTAGCTCTTCAGCAAGCAGCATACAAATCCAACGGGGTGTAGGCACTTCCTCTAATGGCACCGGAGCATTTGGAGCCAGTGTTAATATCAGCACTGATGAAACTGAAAAAGAAAAATATCTGGAACTCAATAACAGTATCGGTTCTTTTGGAAGCCGTAAACACACCCTACAATTTGGAACCGGACAATATAAAGGATTCTATTTTTCAGGACGCCTGTCTTCCATAGTAAGCGATGGATACATTGACAGAGCAAAGAGCAACCTACGATCATTTTACGTTGGAGCGGGCTATAGCAAGGATAGCAATTCAATTTTGCGACTCTATATTTTTTCAGGAAAAGAAAAAACATACCAAGCCTGGTACGGAGTGAGTGAGGATGATTTGCAACAAGGAAACAGGACAATCAACTACGCTGGGACCGAAGCTCCTGGCTTACCTTATAAAAACGAGACAGACAACTATCATCAAACACATTATCAGTTATTCTGGGAAAAAAATAGTAAGAAACAAGCTCGATTCAGCACTGCATTTTTTCTCACCAGAGGCAAGGGATATTATGAACAATACAAAGCAGATGAACGATTCAACAAGTATGGATTAACCCCACCATTTCAAAATGGAATTGCAGTGGAGCAATCAGACTTCATTAGACAGCTATGGCTTGACAATTACTTTTACGGAAATAATAGTACGCTTCAAATTCAAAAAAATAATTCAGAGTGGACTATTGGAACCACACTCTCCCGATACCAAGGCGATCACTACGGAAAATTGATTTGGTCTTCCGTAACTAGATTAAGTAGCCCACATACCTGGTACAATAACAAAGCCGCCAAATCCGAAGGTGCGGTCTATGTAAAGCAGCAAACAAAACTGGGCAAGTCCTTTTATTTGTTCTATGACTTACAAGTACGACAAGTGCAGTATAGGATAAACGGTTTCAGAAACAACCCATTGCTTTTTGTTGACAACAACTACACCTTCTTTAATCCAAAAGTTGGTGTAACCTACCGCAACGATGGGTGGAAGGCTTACGCTTCCTTTAGCAGTGGTGCTAAAGAACCAAATCGGGACGACTTTGAGGCGAGTATCACCACCCAGCCACAACCAGAAACGCTAAATGACCTGGAACTTGGCCTGGAGAAAAAAACAAAAAAACTGACCACCGCCATCACCCTCTATGACATGCAATATAAAAATCAGTTAATCCTAACTGGTAAAATCAATGATGTTGGAGCATATACACGTACCAACGTGGCTAAAAGTCGAAGACTTGGCATAGAAATAGAGGCCACATACATTGTAAAAAAATGGATCACTACTGGTGGTAATATTTCACTGAGTCGGAATACCGTAGAGGATCTGGAAGAATTT
>CAINBK010000331.1:0-5246 GCA_903846615.1 uncultured Bacteroidota bacterium | reverse complement strand
AGAACAAAAAAGAAAAGCGTGATTTATCGACCCATGTACACCATTAGAATTTGTACATCACTTGGGTTGATTCCAGAAATTCTACTTGCCTGACCTAGCGTGCGCGGTTTTACTTTCATTAACTTTTCTCTCGCCTCGTTGCCAAGAGAAGATATTTTTTTATAATCAAAGCTTTCTGGAATCTCAAGTTCTTCGAGTTGTATCATTCGTTGCACCAACTCTCTTTCTTTTTCGATATATACCTCATACTTTATCTGTACGCCTGCCTGCTCAATACTTTCTTTGCTAAAATTGGAAAGCGCATTGTTTACCGAATCAATCGCCTTCATCATTTCTAAAATTTCAACATCAGGCCTTAATAAAATTTTTTGTGCTCTCTGCTTTTCAATAATAGGCGCCGTATGTAGTGTGGCAAACCAATCATTCACTTCACCCGGCTCTAAAAAAAGAGTGTTGAATATTTTTTTGATTTCGTTTATTTCCGATTGCTTTTTTTGTACTCGATCCGCGCGCTCTTGAGAGGCGAGGCCCAGCTGATAACTTAGTTCTGTTAAACGCAGGTCCGCATTATCCTGCCTAAGAAGTGTTCTGAATTCAGCACGCGATGTAAACATTCGATAAGGCTCACGCGTACCCTTGCTTACTAAATCGTCAATCAACACACCTATATACGCCTCGCTTCTTTTCAAAATCAAGCCCTCCTGGTTTTTTGCAGCCCGGTGTGCATTTATTCCAGCCATAAGCCCTTGGCAAGCCGCCTCCTCATACCCGGTTGTTCCATTTATTTGCCCAGCGAAGAACAAATTGTTCAACAATCTTGTTTCCAGGGTATAGTGCAGCTGAGTGGGCGGGAAGTAATCATATTCAATAGCGTAACCAGGCCTAAACATTCTAGCATTCTCAAAACCAATTATTTTACGAAGAGCTTCGTGTTGTGTTTCCTCTGGCAAAGAGGTTGAAAACCCATTTAAATAGATCTCAACAGTGTTCCAGCCTTCTGGCTCGACAAAAAGTTGGTGGCGGTCTCTTTCTGCAAATCGGTTTATTTTATCCTCAATACTCGGACAATAGCGAGGCCCCACCCCATCAATTCTTCCGGCAAACATGGGGCTTCGGTCAAACCCTGTTTTAAGAATATCGTGAACAGCCTCATTTGTGTAAGTAATCCAGCAGCTTCGCTGAGTTTTTGGTTTTTCTGTGTCTAAAAACGAGAATCCAGTTATGTCTGGGTCTCCTGGTTGTTCTTCCATTTTTGAGTAGTCCAGGCTTCTTCCGTCTATCCTTGGAGGCGTACCTGTTTTAAGTCTATCACTCTCAAAGCCCTGATTTACAAGCTGTTCGGTGATTCCTGTTGCCGCTTTCTCAGCCATACGGCCTCCGCCAAAGTTCTTCTCGCCAATATGTACAACGCCATTTAAGAAGGTTCCGTTGGTTAAAACCACCGATTTGGATTTGATCTCGTGCCCTAAACCCGTTTTTACACCATAGCAAACCCCATCTTTAATAAGAAGTTCCCCCACCATATCTTGATAGAAGTCCAGATTGGGGGTATTTTCAAGAAGTTCTCTCCATTTCAGGTGAAATAACATTCTGTCGTTCTGTGCACGGGGGCTCCACATGGCAGGCCCCTTACTCCGGTTCAGCATTCGGAATTGTATGGTGGAAAGGTCGGTAACAATACCGGAGTAGCCGCCCATTGCGTCTATTTCTCTTACAATTTGCCCCTTTGCGATCCCACCCATGGCTGGATTGCAGCTCATTTGGGCAATTGTCTGCATATTCATGGTAATCAATAGGGTTCGAGACCCCAGATTCGCAGCGGCAGCCGCGGCTTCACAACCAGCATGGCCCGCCCCAACCACAATAACATCGTATTCTTTAAACACGCCGCAAAGATAACCCCTTTATTTTCTACTAATTATTTGAATTGTGTTCCACGTGGAACGCTAGATCGAGGAAACGCCATATTTCTTTAGATATAGATCCTCTTTTCCCCTCATTTTCTTGATTTCCATCGCGTTTTTATCCCGATACCCACAAAGGTGAAGCGCACCATGAAAAATTACTCGATGGATTTCGCTCTTAAAACTTACACCAAGGGTTTTTGCGTTGTCGCGAACCCGGTCAACACTTATATATATATCGGCGGTCACCAATTTGTTCTCAGAAAGATCAAAAGTGATGATGTCTGTGGCATAATCGTGTCCTAGGTACTGCCTATTTATCTTCCTGATAGATCTGTCGTTGCAAAAAACATAATTAACTAGGCCGATTTGCCTTTTTTCGGACTTAAAAAGCTTTTCAATGAAAGGTTTTAGGCCAGAGCGATTTGCAAGAGCAAATCTCCCTCCGGGAAAGAAAAAGTAAACTTTTGATTTTGAGTTCATAATTATCAAAATTCGTAAAGAAAAACCACCCAACAAGAATAGCTTTGTATTATTAATGCTTGTTTATGAGGGTTAGACTATCGGACCTTAAACCTGGACAGGAGGCGATCATTTCTGAGTTTGAAAACTCTGAGCTTTTTTTGAAACTTATGGAAATGGGGTGTATACCGGGAGAGCGGGTATTGGTTGAACAAGTAGCGCCGCTTGGAGACCCGATATCAGTATCGGTTTCGGGCTACCACTTAAGCCTCCGAATCAACGAGGCAGAAACCATACTAGTAGATACAAAAGATTGATAATCAATATATTAGGTGAAAATCGCCCTTTATTTCGGATCCTTTAATCCCATTCATAATGGCCATTTGATTGTGGCTAATTATCTGTTGAACGAAACAGATATTGAAAAGCTTTGGTTGGTGGTTTCGCCCCAAAACCCGCATAAACAGGAAAATAGTTTACTAAACGAGTATCAGCGTCTTCATTTGGCCAAACTGGCAACCGAGCACGACGAACGTATTCGGGTCACAGATATCGAATTTACTCTTCCAAGACCATCTTACACGATTGATACGCTCACTTATTTGAGTGAAAAGCATCCACAACACGAGTTCTCTATATTGATGGGTGCAGATAGTTTTCAAAACCTTCCCAAATGGAAAAACGCAAACCAGTTGGTGGCCAATTATCCCCTTTTTGTTTATCCTCGACAAGGTTTTTCAACCAACAACACAATAGGTGCTCAACTAAATTGCATTGATGCCCCGCTTCTAAATCTTTCTGCTACATATATACGTCACTGTGTAGCAAATGGAAAATCCATTCGGTATATGGTTCCTGATTTAGTGAAGGAAGAAATTGAAAAGGGCGGCTACTATAAAAAATAACCTAATAACAAACAGGCCACCACAATTACAGGAGAAATAATTTTTGTAAAGCGCAAGAGCAACACGGTACTAATAATCACAAGTAAATTAACCCAACTTGTTGTGTTGTTTTCCAATAATGAAATGTCGCGGGAAATATAAACAGTAGATGCAATTAATATTCCCACTATCGCAGCGTTGATTCCTTCTAACGATCGATAAATGGCTGCATACTTTTTTAGGTTGTGCCAAATTGGGAAAAAGAAAAGAACCAATAATGCGCTGGGTAAAAAAATGGCAATTGTTCCAATCAAACAACCCAGTAGCTGCATACCCGGTCCTTCATTCTTTAAGGATATTCCTCCTGTGAAAGAGGCAAATGAAAAAAGTGGACCCGGAACCGCTTGCACCATCCCCATTCCCATGTAAAAATCATGTTGATCAATTTGAATCACATTGGGGTTTCTTTCACGTACTGTGTTGGGACGAACGCTCCACTGTTCATACATCATAGGTAACAATACCTGCCCCCCACCAAAAACAAAACTTCCCATACGATAGGTGTTCTCAAAAAGATTTAACGATTTTCTTTCGGGCCAATTGTTGGTGCGCGCTGTTTCACTTAAAAAACCTGCAGCCAGAAAAACAAATCCAAAGAGCCAAAAATTCCACCAACGTATTTGTTTTGGCTTTTCTTCAATCTGCGGAATTCGCTTTCTGCTAAAATTGGTTGCAATACCACCTGCAATTAGTAAAACCGGGATTAGCCAAGGTCTTCCAAATAATAAGGCAGTTGCTACAAGGCTAACTCCCATAATTACCCAGGTGATGGTATTCTTAATAGCTAATGGGAAAATGCGAAGAATTGCAAAACCAAGAAATCCCGCCGCCATAGGGGGAATAAAACGAAATAGCTCTCTGCCAATTTTTTCTTGATCCAAGTAGGGGAGTAAAAAAGAAAACCCACCCATGATAATGCTGGCTGGAAGAATCCAGATCAACAGGGTTAGAATCGCAAGCAGAACACCTCCGCGTTTATAACCAATCAGGGTCAGTGTTTGTGTGGAGGATGCTCCGGGTAATAGCTGGCAAAACGTATTGTATTCCATCAACTCCTTTTCGGTTACGTAGGGTGTTTTGTGTACAAAGTTTTTAAACATCATACCCAAGTGCGCTTGAGGGCCTCCAAAAGCAACAAGGCTGTGTGAAAGAACGGCACGTAAAAAGGGGAGATGGCGGATCAGCATGGCACCTTAAAAGTAAAAATTTATCATTGTGTTATTGTACTTTCACTAAAAATCATCCCCACGTGAATAAAATACTTTTATCCTGCTTTTTTATTGTTTCTGTAATTGCTGTTAACGCTCAAACACGCACAACAACAGACCTCAAAACGGTGATTCAATCAAAAACGGAGTCATTACAAGGAAAAACAAATAGTTGGAGAGAGCAAATACACCAAAATCCCGAATTGGGAAATCGCGAGTTTAAAACAGCAAAACTGGTTGCCGCTCATTTGCGCTCTCTCGGAATAGAAGTACAGGAGGGGGTTGCTAAAACAGGCGTGGTTGGTTTATTAAAAGGTGCAAAGCCCGGGCCCTGCGTGGCGCTGCGCGCTGACATGGATGCTTTGCCTGTCACAGAACGCGTAAAGATTCCGTTTGCCTCTCGCGAAAAAGCAACGTATGAAGGTGCCGAAGTAGGAGTGATGCATGCCTGTGGTCATGATACACATGTGGCTATTTTAATGACCGTAGCAGAAATTCTTTCTGGTATGCGCGATCAGCTAAGCGGATCTGTAAAATTTATTTTTCAACCAGCAGAAGAGGGAGCACCCGCCGGTGAAGAGGGTGGGGCAGCATTGATGGTAAAAGAAGGGGTGATGGAAAATCCAAAAGTGGATGCCATTTTCGGATTGCACATACAATCAGGTTTGGAGGTTGGAAAAGTAAAATATAAGTCGGGATCGTTGATGGCTGCCGCAGACTGGTTTTCT
>CAINBK010000330.1:0-2318 GCA_903846615.1 uncultured Bacteroidota bacterium | reverse complement strand
TTTTTCCGTGGTCAACGTGGGCGATGATAGCAATGTTTCTAATATTCATGAGGGCTTGTTAAAGACGCGCAAAGGTAGCTCATTTCCTGGCAATAAAGGGTTAATTTTAAGTGTAAATCACAGGTATGAAGCCCTTTAAAATAGCAGGTCTTGTTGTAGGTATACTAGCCATCGTTTATTTAGCAGGCCCCCGACCTGCCAAACCCGTGTATCTTTTAACACTTCCAACGGTACCCACGCAAGCCGATTCACTGGAAAGCTATATACAACAGCAAGAAAGCAAACAACCATTAAAGCCTGGCAATGAGGCGCGTATTGTTTGGAATAACGACTCATTAAAAAATCAAACGGAATTTGCCATTGTATATCTGCACGGATTTTCCGCTTCACAAATGGAGGGAGATCCTGTACATCGAAACCTTGCAAAAAAATTTGGGTACAATCTCTACCTCAGCCGACTAGATGATCATGGAGTTGACACCAGTGCTCCATTGAGTAAATTCACAGCGGAAGGACTATGGAATAGCGCATTGGAGGCAGTAGCTATTGGTAAAAAATTAGGGAAGAAGGTAGTGCTACTTTCTACTTCCACCGGTGGAGCATTAGCATTAAAGTTAGCAGCAGAGTTCCCCGATATTGCTGCGTCAATACTACTCTCCCCCAATATAGAAATCAATGATAACAAGGCTTGGCTATTAAATAATCCCTGGGGTTACCAAATAGCAAAAGCAATTGTTGGAGAAATGAGAACGGTTTCTGATACGACAGCAGCGTATGCTCAATATTGGAACTATCAATACAAAACATCGTCGGTGGTGCAACTGCAACAATTACTCGAAACTACCATGAAAGCTTCGTTATTTGAACGCATCAAACAACCTACACTCCTGTTATATTATTTTAAGAACGAACAGGAGCAGGACCCCGTAGTGAAAGTAACTGCGATGAAGAGAATGTTCAGACAATTAGGTACACCAGACTCACTCAAAATAGCGATGGCACTTCCCAATACTGGAGATCATGTTTTAGCATCCCCAATAAAATCAAAAGACATTGCGAGTGTAGAAAATGCGTGTACAGATTTTGCAATTCGGGTTTTACACTGGAATCCGCAAACACCCTGAAACATTTTTTAGCAGACTAAAGTTTTGGCTGCGCAACTGATTCTGTACCTTTCCAGTTCAACCGCTTGCTATGTTACGCTCCCGCATTGCAGGAATAGGGAAATACCTACCTGAACAAATTATACGCAATAAGGATCTGTTACGCTATATGGATACCAGCGACGAATGGATTCAAGAAAGAACCGGTATTCAAGAAAGAAGATACGCACACCGAACGGAGGAAACCACCACAACAATGGGGGTTGCTGCAGCACAAATAGCCATGGAACGGGCTGGTGTTACTGCGGATGAAATTGATTTTATCATCTTTGCTACCTTATCTCCGGATTATTATTTTCCGGGTTGCGGGGTGCTGTTACAACGCGCTATGAAGATGAAAGAAATTGGGGCGCTGGATGTACGTAATCAGTGTAGTGGTTTTGTATACGCCCTTAGTATTGCAGACCAATACATTCGAACAGGTACTTATAAAAATATATTGGTAGTGGGCGCCGAAAAACATTCATTCGGTCTTGATTTTACAACACGTGGACGAAATGTTTCTGTAATTTTTGGAGATGGTGCCGGAGCGGTGGTGGTGCAGCCCGCGCGCAATAGCGAAGAAGGTATTCTCTCTACACATCTCCACAGCGATGGCGAAAGTGCCGAGATACTAGCCATGTATAATCCTGGTACACATGCTAATCATTGGAAATCGGAAGAATATGCTTCATTTGATAACGCAGAAATTGGGCAACTATTTTTCAGCCATGCCATGATTGACAAAGGACAAATTTATCCCTACATGGATGGGCCAGCTGTTTTTAAAAAAGCCATTGTAAAATTTCCAGAGGTAATTTTAGAAGCATTAGGTAAAAATGGATTCACACCCGCTGATCTAAACTTGTTAATCCCCCATCAAGCTAATCTTCGAATTGCACAGTTTGTACAACAAAAACTAGGATTGCAGGATAATCAGGTTTACAACAATATTCAATATTACGGTAACACCACCGCTGCATCGGTACCGATTGCCTTATGTGAGGCTTGGGAAAAAGGGAAAGTAAAGGAAGGTGACTTGGTTTGTCTGGCAGCCTTTGGAAGTGGTTTTACTTGGGGAAGTGTATTATTAAAATGGTAAATCGAAAATTTCTTTATATCATCAATCCTATTGCAGGAACTGGCACCGCTGCTGATCTTGAGCGATGTATTCAT
>CAINBK010000329.1:0-3006 GCA_903846615.1 uncultured Bacteroidota bacterium | reverse complement strand
AATGAAGTATCCGCACGCGGACCTTCATCTGTATCCACCACAAAACTTCTCTTTTGTCTTTTTCGTTTTTGATCCAGATAGATCTCCTCGACCGTGATAGGTAAAATTCCATTCTTAAAATATCCTTTTTCGATTGCAGCTAAAGCTTTCTGGTGTGATTGAAGAGAGAACTCGTCTTGCTCTTCACGAGCAACTCTATACTCTTTTGCAACCGCCTCTGCGGTTAATCCCATGTTCAAATAATAGTCGGGTTGGTCACTAGAAATAGAATAAGCAGGAGCCGTTTTCCATCCCGCAGTAGGAACCATACTCATACTTTCCACACCACCGGCAACAATACAAGAAGCCAGCCCCGCCCGAATTTTGGCCGTGGCGATAGCAATTGACTCTAGCCCGGAAGCGCAATATCGATTAATGGTAATTCCAGGGACTTCAATACCCAATGCACGTGCAGCAATAATACGACCCACCTGTAATCCTTGTTCTGCTTCAGGAACGGCATTACCTACTATCACATCATCTACCTGGTTTGGTTTCAACGCTGGCAGAGAAGCCATCAGACCTTTGATTACATCAATAGCTAAATCGTCAGGTCTTGTAAAACGAAACCCTCCTTTTTTTGCCTTTGTAACAGCTGTACGAAATCCCGCTACGATATATGCTTCTTGCATGAAGAATTATTTAGTTGTTTATGCAACCTTCTATTCCAAATTTACACCCGAAAAGCTTCTTGCCAAACTTGGCGAGGGGCGTATTCTTGCAATATATTTGCCCGTCCCATGTATAAGCTGATCCGAAAAATTTTGTTTTTACTTCCTCCTGAGGAGGCCCACCAGCTTTCCCTTTTTTTACTGCAATTGATTTGTAGTACTCCCCTGACCAGAAAGATCCTTCGTAATTTTTTTGAACCTGCTAAAGTTTCACCAATTGAAATAGCAGGCCTTCACTTTCGTAACCGGGTAGGACTGGCAGCAGGATTTGACAAAAACGCCTTACATCTCCGGGAGTTAAGTTGTTTGGGATTTGGACATGTTGAAATCGGCACTGTAACACCACAACCACAGCGTGGAAATGAAAGACCGCGTTTATTTCGCTTACCCTTAGATCATGCACTAATTAATCGGATGGGTTTCAATAACGATGGAGTAGTCACCATTGCCAAGCGTTTAAAACATTGGAGAGAAGAAGTGCAACCATTTGTTGATTTGCAAAAACCACTGATTATTGGCGGTAATATCGGAAAGAATAAAAGCACTTCGAACGAGGAGGCTTGGAGGGATTATGAATTTTGCTTTGAAAGATTGCATCCTTGGGTAGATTATTTTGTGGTGAACGTCAGCTCTCCGAATACGCCAGGCCTACGTGCATTACAAGACCGAAGCTTTCTAGAAAAAATTCTAACTGGTTTGCAGAAGAGGAATCAGGAAATGAAGAATCCTAAACCAATTTTTTTAAAAATTGCTCCTGATCTGGAATGGTCACAGGTAGATGAAGTCATTGAACTTGTTTTGGCCATTGGACTGGATGGGTTGGTGGTCAGTAACACTACGATACGTAGAGATTCATTACTAACAGCGCCCAATGCCGTAAGCCGAATGGGTGCAGGTGGACTCAGTGGAGCGCCACTCAAGGAAAGAAACACAACGCTGCTTCAATACATTCATCAAAAAACAAATGCGAAAATACCCTTGATTGCATCCGGAGGGATTTTTACGGCAACAGATGCTGCTGAAAAATTCAAAGCTGGAGCTTCACTCGTTCAGGTTTGGACTGGATTTGTTTATGAAGGACCTGCAATTGCAAAGAATATTTCTGAAGGAACAATTTAATGATGGCTGTTAACAAGCCAACAAAGAAACGGCTGCAACAGCAGCTGTTTCTGTTCTTAATCGAGTACCTCCTAATTGAACGGGAATAAAATCAGTTGCTAATGCTAGCTCAATTTCGTCAGGGGTAAAATCACCTTCCGGACCAATCGTTATCAGTATTTGATCAGGTAGTGAAGAAGACATTACAGATAGAACACTGCGCGATGTATTTTCACAATGTGCAATTAAATTAACGCCCTGCTTCAATTTCCATTGCTGCAAATCAGCAAACGGCTGAGGAGATAATAAAATAGGCAACCAAGCTTGTCTGCTTTGTAAGAGTGCGCTAATTAAAATAGTTTCCAATCGATCCATACGGACGGTTTCCTTTTCGGTACGCTCACAACGTAAGGGTATGATTGTAGTGACCCCCAATTCGGTAACTTTTTCCAATAACCACTCAAAACGATTCCTATTTTTTAACAATGAAATAGCCAATGCGATCGAGCGCGATGGACGCTGTATTTGTTGAACAGATTGTAACTGTATTCCACAGTGTTTACGATCCGCCTTGGAAATAATTGCTTCAGCCCAATTTCCTTTCCCATCCGTAATAGAAAGTGAACTACCCTGCGTTAATCGTAGTACCTGAATAGCATGACGACTATTATCTTCATCTAATACAAGTATTGAACCAGGCTGGCCAAGTGTGGCACTGTAAAATAAAGGAGCGGACATGTCTATATAGGAAGGTCATCAATATCTGCATCCAATTCGTTCATCCGACTTCCGGTTTGTACAAATACGCGGGCACTGCCACTTCCATCTTCATCACGAACTGGTTTCCAATTTCCAGGAATTCCGGTAACGCCCATACCGCCGCCGTCTTCTACAAACTTTTGAATATTCAGCAAAGCACGCAACTTGATTGTTTCCAAGGATCCGTTACGGTGCTTAGCAATTCGGACAAATGTATCCCCACGATTATTCTCCCCCATTTCATTAGCGGTAATGTCGTAGTACTCGGGACGGTAGAGAAACATAACCATATCAGCATCTTGTTCGATTGCTCCTGACTCACGTAAGTCACTTAACTGAGGCATTTTGGTGCCATCCTTACCAGCACCACGTGTTTCAACCGCACGACTCAACTGGGAGAGTGCAATAATTGGAATACTTAATTCTTTTGCAAGCGCTT
>CAINBK010000328.1:0-3411 GCA_903846615.1 uncultured Bacteroidota bacterium | reverse complement strand
GTTATGGTCATCTCGTCAACATTAGCTCTATTGCAGGAATCAGGGGAAATGGTATTGCCCCATCATACAATGCGACAAAGGCATATCAAATCAATTACTTGGAGGGATTAAGAATAAATGTAAAGGAATATGGTTCAAGTATCACGATTGCTGATGTACGTCCTGGATTTGTTGATACTGCAATGGCGAAAGGTGAAGGTCTTTTTTGGGTAGCCTCCGTTCAAAAAGCTGCGGAAGAAATATTTGAAGCTATAAAACAAAAGCGAAAGGTTGTTTATATCACCAAGAGGTGGAGATTAATCGCCCTCTTATTAAAAGTAATACCCTTTTCAATTCTTAAAAGGGTTTAAATAAAAAAGGGTCATACTATCAAAGTATAACCCTTTTAAATTTATATCAGCTCCCCTTTTCAACGAAAGATGCAACTATAATGCTATGATTGAGTATGTAACTATCAGGAAATTGAAGGGTTGAACTTTTTGTATTTTTGAGGGGATAAAATCCAAATGACCTGAAATAATAGTGCACCAATGAAAGTCCATAAAATATCATTCCAGTCAAATCTTAGCTTACCTGACATTTGAGCAAATTCCCATCCAACTAATCCTATGACCGAAATTACAACAAATGTTTTTCAATCATTTCCTCAAAACTCAAACCGGAATCATTGAAATAAATATTGGTATGAAACTTTTCCAGATAGGCAAGCAAACGAATTAATTCTTTTTTTTCGGTTTCGGATAGGTTTCCTGATTTTAATTTTAGATCTGACACCGATTGCTGAAAGAAATTTTCCCTTGTACGTTTTCCTTTGGCAGTAAGTTTTACCCTGCGTACTCTTTTATCCTGCTTGTCTGTTACTTCTTCAATAAGTCCTGCATCAATCATCCTTTTCATCATCTGAGTACCAGTGTTTATTTCTGTAATGGTATCGGCATACACTTTGGTTTTGGACGGAGTACCAATTTTATTAATTGAGATAAGAAAAAAATATTCATCCATTGAAGTAAGTCCATTCGCTTGTAAAGTTTCCTTGGCATACCAGCGAAACATCTTACTAAGCCGATGCGTAAGCCAAACAAGCATTCTGTTGTCATCACCCGTATTGGCAACACCGGCAGGGTGGGCATTTAGCCTTCTGTTTAGCCAAACGCTGAATGCTGAGACATTATCGCTGCCAGTTTCGTTATGAAACTCAGCAAAGAGGTTCACTACTTCTATTACTTTTTTCCCATCCACAATCAAAATTACTTTATGAACTGCAAAAATACATTACTTTTATTACAAAGTATATAATTTATTTTTACTTTTTAATTAAACCTTTAAACTCTATACCTGTCTATTGTAAAAACCATTCAAAATGAAAAAAACAATGATTGTACTGCTTTTGCCATGTCTTCTTTGCTGCAAAAAAAAATTAACCGATACAATCGGTATGAACCTAGCACCAACCATCATTTCTTTTACTCCCACAACAGCCGCCACAGGAACAACAGTAACGATAACCGGTACAAATTTTGCCGGAACAACAGCCGTAAGTTTTGGCGGCACAGCTGCATCGTCATTTACAGTGGTAAATGCAACTACAATTACGGCAGTAGTCGGGGCAGGTGCATCGGGCAGTGTAAGTGTTACTTCAACCAACGGTACTGCTACTTTACCTGGCTTTACTTATACCTCCACTCCTGCTGCAACTGGCATTGCTTTTGGCATTGGCGGGGCAGCCGGTAATGATTATGGGAAAGATATTGCAGTAGATGCATCGGGGAATATGGTATTGGCTTCCTATTTCTATGGCACAGTGGATTTTGATCCGGCAATTGGAATTAATAACCGAGTATCTGTTGGTGCTGCTGATGTGGGCATCAGCAAATACAATTCAACTGGTCAGTTGCAATGGGCTGTTAGTTTTGGCAGCACCGGAGTAGATATACCACATAGCGTTACCACAGATGCATCCGGCAATATTTATGTTGCTGGCTATTATTCAGGTACCTGCGACTTTGATCCAGGTCCGGGAAATACCACTATTTCCGGAACAGGCGGTACCGGCGAAGCGGCAAGAGATGGGTTCGTTGCAAAATTTAATGCAAATGGAATTTTTCAATGGGTAAAAACTTATGCTAATGTTGGTACAGAAGAAAATTGTTTTGGTTTGGATGCTGATGATGCAGGAAGCGTTTATGTTACCGGTGTTTTTCAGGGTACAGTTTCTTTTGATAGTTATACTTTAACCAGTAATGGTGTTCAGGATATTGTATTAGCAAAACTGAATGCCACAAATGGCAATACGATTTGGGCATACGGTTTAGGCAGTGCCGGACAGGATGAAGGCTCTGCAGTAGAGATTGACAAAACAGGGAATATTATATTCACCGGTTATTTTTCGCAATCATTTGATGCCGACCCTTCAGCAAATACTTCAAATTTAACCAGTGCAGGAAGTTTTGATACGTATTTTATTAAGTTCAATGCCGCAGGTAATTTATTGGGGGCTTATAAATTTGGCGGAAGTGGTGCGGATATAGTAGCACCCGGTGGCATTGCCATTGACAACGGCAATAATATTTATATCTGCGGGAACTTTACAGGCACCTCCAATTTTGGTGGTGCCACAAAAACAAGTAATGGAGGGCAGGATTTCTTTGTTGCAAAATTTAATAATAATGGTGCCTATCAATCATATATCAGTGCCGGTGGAATAAATGGCGACCAATGTCATAGGCTGGCTGTTGATGTATCTGGTAATATCTATATCACAGGATGGTTTAGAAGTACAACAGATTTTGGCAATAGTAAAATATTAACTGCCTTAGCTTCCGGGGGAGGGCATGATATTTATTTTGCTAAATATTCGGCAACTGGTGTTTGCCAATGGGTACACAGGGCTGGTGGTTCTGTAAGTGGTGCTGACGAATTAAGCCTTGGAACTACTGTTGATTTTCTTGGTTCTGATAAAATTGTATTCGGAGGAAGATTTCAAGGCAGTGATGATTTTGATCCTGACCCAACTAGCACAAAAACACTTAGCAGCAATGGTATGGGAGATATTTGGTTAGGCATTTATAATACATCAAATGGATATCTTTTTAAATAAAAAAAATAAAACAACTTATTATGAAAAAATCTACTTTGAAGAAAACAAAGATGCAGCTATTTCACTACATGAACCAATTCGGGTTTTAATGAATGCCAGCAAGGTTTTGAGTAGTGGTAAAAAAGAAAAGGAGGTCAAAATAGACCTCCTTCCCACTTTGGCTCCCCTTACAGACGAAAGATGCAACTATTATGCGATGATTGAGTATGTGACTATCAGGAAATTGAAGGGTTAAACTTCGTGCAAATTTGCAGGATGTTGGCATTCATACTTAGTTTATCTACTTTTATGAAAATGAAAAAAGCTATCATCAT
>CAINBK010000327.1:0-4934 GCA_903846615.1 uncultured Bacteroidota bacterium | reverse complement strand
GCAAATACAAATACTATAGGGCTAAAGAAAAAGACAGCATTTATGAGGAGATTTTTTCGATGAGGCTCTTGAATCAACCGATGACAAAGTCCCGCATTTAGTCCAAAGTCAAACACAGAAGCAACCAGCACTAAATTCAACAAAACCCCATAAAAGCTAAATGAAGATTCACCCAGTTGTCTTACTAAATAAGGGGTGATGAATAAAACAGAAAGTGCGGTAGCCGCTTGAGAAATAAAAGTAGCCCCCAAATTAGAAATATAGCGCTTATTGCCCCCTAACCACTTTTGAAGTAGACTCATTTCTTTCTGTAAAATAAAAAGTAAAGAAGGAGAAAAAACATAAATAAACCAACGCCACTCATAGCAGCAGTTAGGTCCTTTAAAAAAACGCCCGTAGCAATAGCCACATAGGCAAAAATGAAAAAGACCGCAACATAAGGAGTAAGTGCACTGTATTCACCCGGAGTAGTTTCCCGCTGGCGCTTACGCAAAATAAAAATAGCCGCAGCAGAAGTAGCCATTCCAATACTATCCAAAAACATACTGAAGTTAAGAATGGGGTCAATCCCTTTCCCCAAGAAACTAATCAAGATAGTTGTCAGCGCAAAAACCGTTAAGCTGTTGGTAATAGCCCCCGTTTTTTCATTACGGTATCCAAATAATTTAGGAAACACTCTATCCTGACTCATGGCATACATCACACGGGGGTTGCTTAATAATATAACATTCACATAGGCCATCACAGATAAAAACATTAATCCATCAAACACTTTAGCACCGGCTTTTCCAAACCAAGCTTCACAAAGCAAAGCACCGATAGCTGTAGCATTTTTCATGGGTTCATAGCCAATCACTTTTGTATAAGCCAGGTTTATTGACAAATACAAAAGGGTTACGATACCAATACCAATTAAAATACCTCTGGGGATACCGCTAGGTTTTTCAGCCTCCGCTCCAAAATTTATGGTCTGCTGATAACCCCCAAACGCAAATGATACCGGAATCAAAGAAATCAAAAACAAAACCCAGGGGCTTCTATCAGCCAGCGTGTAAACAGGATCTCCCGTGTTATAGCCGTGTGGTTCAACTACAACCCCTTTAATTACACTGGCGATAAGAATAACAATCATGGAAAGCTTGGCGATGGTAAGAAAGTTTTGTGTGCGGCTACTGGTTTTAAGTCCGGAAAGATTCACCAAATAAAAAATTCCTACAGCAGCTATCGCCACACCGGTATTGAAAAATGTACCGCTGGGTTTACCATATAATAAATCACTCACATAATCCGCTCCAATTAAGGTTACAATGGCGAGCGATGCCGCATTACTGATCAGGATAATAGCATTCACGGAAAAACCAATAGCAGGGTGATAACACTCCGCAAATACTTTATAATAACCGCCCATGGCAGGGAGACGCTTGCCAATTTCTGCATAGGTCAAGGCACCGCATAATGCAATCAAGCCACCAGCGATCCAAACACCAAAAAAAATAGTTTCAGTACCAGAAGTAGCAGCCACAGAAGCTGGCACACGAAAAATTCCCATCCCAATTACCAGACTCACTACAATCAAGCCGATATCAAACAATGTCAGTTTTTTTTGATCACTCATATTGGGATTTTAGGGATGAACAAGATACGAAGATAAGTTCTTCACAAAGAGTTGATAACTTAAGCGCTCACCCCCATTCACTTCTTATAGATTTGCGATTGATACGGTTTCCGAAAGGAATCAAAAGGGAAATCCGGTGTAGTGTAAACGAGTCCGGTGCTATCCCCGTAGCTGTAAATCCTGCCCTCGGGCAACGCTGAAGAAAAAGCCACTGTACAAGCGGGAAGGCCTTTAGCGAGGATGAGCCAGAAGACCTGCCGCATCATTACTTGTTTTATTCAGCTTTCGGGTGAAAGGCTTGAAGATCGAAAGATGTAAGGGCATCTTTTTATTTTCTACTTTAACTCCGGAGGCAGTCACACCAAAAATTTGCAACATGCAAAAAAGATTTTTAGTGCTGACTGCTCTGGTCATGAGCAGCACGCTACACGCACAACAAGACACCAGCTTTTTACAAGAAGTGGTGGTAACCGCCAATAAGGTGGCCAAAAAACAAACGGAGACGGCAAAAGTAGTTTCCGTCATTAACCGCGAAATGCTTCGCCAAAATGGTGGACGTTCTGTGGGCGAACTCCTGAATCAGGTAGCAGGTGTTACCGTACCAGGTGCCAACAATAATCTTGGGAGTAATCAAACCATTTCAATTCGAGGGGCATCCGCGGGAAATGTATTGATATTACTAGATGGCATCCCCGTTAACGATCCCTCAGTCATCACCAATTATTTTGACATTAATCTGTTAAGTATTGACCAAATTGAGCGAATTGAAATTTTAAAAGGTGGGCACTCGACTTTATATGGCTCTGATGCGGTAGCCGGTGTAGTCAATATTATTTCAAGAAAAACACAAAATGATAAATCAAGCATCAATGCGTCGCTAGCGAGTGGCAGTTTTAATACAGTACGCAGCACTGTTGGCATATCCGGCACTTCCTCAAAACTGGATTATCTCTTACAACTCTCCTCCATTAACGCAGGTGGGTTCTCCGCCGCCGCAGACACCACCGGTGATAAGGGATTTGATAAGGATAATTATCAACAACAAACCGCAAGAACGCAGGTGGGCTACAAAACGGGGACACACTCCAAATTAATTACCGGTCTATTATACAGCCGATATAAAACAGAGCTAGATGCAGGTGCTTTTCAGGACGAACAGGATTTTGTCTCTACGAATACCAACCAACAATTCAATTTAGGTTGGCAACGTCGGGGAACAAAAACCAACCTCTCCATCCAATATCAATATAACGAGGTAGAAAGAGATTATTTGGACGACTCACTTTATAGCAGCAATACTTTTGTTCGCTTTGCAAAAAGTAATTATATCGGACGTTCTCATTTTGCTGATTTATATGCGAGTACTACAGTTCGAAATTGGGAGTTTTTGGCTGGGGCTGATTTCAGACATCATAGCACAGTGCAAAATTATTTTTCCATTGGAAGTTGGGGACCCTACACCGGACCCACTCTACGTGCTTATATGGCGCAGGTCAGCGCCTATGGATCTGCCGTTTATAAGAAAAATAATTTCACCACAGAATTAGGTGGACGAATTAACTATCATAATGAGTATGGGAGCAACGCCACTTTTACCATAAACCCAGCGTACCGATTAAATAAATCAATACGTGTTTTTGGTAATTTGTATACTGCCTTTAAAACACCCACCCTATACCAACTCTTTGATCCCTACTCAGGAAATGATAGTTTACTTCCTGAAAAAGGATTTATTCAGGAATTTGGAATTGATTTCACGAAAGGGAAAAATTTTAGTGGACGTGTAGTTGCTTTTAATAGAAAAAGCAAAGAAACCATTCTCTATACCTATGACCTCACGACTTTTGCCGGACAGTATTTAAATGCAAGCAGTCAAACTAATTATGGGTTTGAAACAGAATTACAGTGGAATTTTCAACCAGTCAGTTTCCGTGCCAATTATGCATTTACCAATGGTAGCACCCGAAGTGTGTATGATGGAACGGGAGCTACAACGGGAAAAGATACCAGCTATTTCAACCTTTATCGCATCCCAAAACACGCATTTAATTGGCAAGCGAGTTATCAAATTACAAACTGGGTATTTAATCTCTCAGGAAGAGTTGCATCTGCGAGAGAAGAATTTGTGTATGGAGCGGCTCCCCTTACCATGCAAGGCTATGCCACTTTTGATTTATACACAGAATATAAATTTGAAAAAGTAAAAGGATTACGGGCGTTTTTGGATATGCGTAACCTTACAAATACTAAATACGAAGAAATCAGGGGATATACCACCAGAGGTTTTAATGTAATGATAGGATTGCTGTATGGTCGCTAGGCATTGCCTACTTTTGTAGGAAATCAGCACAAATGAACTTTAACCTCAAAGAATTTTTAACACTCAGTTTTACTCTTTTTGCGGTTATTGATATTGTGGGATCTGTTCCGATGCTGATCAGCATTAAAAAGAAACTAGGCAACATCCATCCCCTGCGGGTTACAATAATCTCCGGGGGGTTGATGGTGCTTTTTTTCTTTATGGGTAAACCCCTCCTAAATATACTTGGCGTAGACATCCGCTCTTTTGCGGTAGCCGGTTCCATTGTGATTTTTATTCTTGGATTAGAGATGGTTTTGGGGATTGAGTTTTTTAAATCCGATAGCAATGATGCCACCTCAACGGTAGTACCCATTGCTTTCCCCTTGATTGCAGGAAGTGGAACCCTAACTACCATCATGTCTCTTAAAGCTACATTTGAACGCAGTGATCGTAATGAATACATGATCCTATTAGCCATCCTTGTTAACCTATTAGTTATTTTTCTAGTATTACGCTCACTCAATTGGATCGAACGCTTGCTAGGCAAAGCCGGTCTCATGGCAGTACGTAAGTTTTTTGGCGTAATTTTGCTGGCTATCGCCGTGAAGATCTTTGCAGGGAATGCTGCCGGTCTTCTCCGATAAATTGGCCTCGTAGTACAATGGATAGTATAAGAGTTTCCGAAGCTCCAGATACAGGTTCGATTCCTGTCGAGGCTACTACTTGAGATTAAGGCGACAGGATTTTTGCCTTTGGCAAAATGCCTGTCGAGGCTACTTCAATTTATTTTGCTACAAAGTAAATGGGTCAACGAGCTCGATTTTCCCATTTCTTAAAACAACAAGCGGACTGTTTTTGGATTTTTTATAAGCGATTAGATCTTCGCGGACTTTTTTCATTCCCGAAATAATTTTTTTGGCATTATCACTGAGGACTATCTTTTTAACCGGCTCTGTTCCTTTAACTTTTCCCATTTTTCAAAATTAAAAACCTCAATTAATTTTTCACCTGTAGCGT
>CAINBK010000326.1:0-2092 GCA_903846615.1 uncultured Bacteroidota bacterium | reverse complement strand
CGCATTTTATTTATTGCAGGCCTAAGAATGACTCCCGTATTATTGGGTTGGCGGCTCTATGAAATTACTGGAAGTAAATTGGCGCTGGGAATGCTTGGCTTATCTGAAGTAATTCCTGCCATTGCCTTGGCTTTACCTGCGGGAGTGCGAGTTGACAGAAGCGACAAACGTAAACTACTTACCACTTGCATGGGCCTTTACCTGGTGTTGATGGCAGGCCTGGCTGTAGCCACTTCTGATTGGTACACACAGCAATACTCCAATCTTGTATCAGAGTGGACCATCTATTTATTGATGGCAGGCACCGGCGCAGTTCGTGCCTATTCCGGCGCTGCTTTTAATGCGTTCTTAGCACAATTAGTTCCTGCTGAATCGTTAATCAAAGCCGCCTCAATCAATAGCATGGTATGGTTAATTGCCGCAGTAATCGGTCCGGCTTTTGCCGGACTTTTGATGGGGTATACAAATATTACCGTTGCTTTTATTCCAGTACTCGTACTTCCGTCTATTGCCATTTTATTGTTTCAGCGAATTGCACCAAAACCAATTAGCTGGCAAGGGACCTCCAAAACCTGGGAAGGCGTAAAAGAAGGAGTACAATTTGTCTGGAAGCAAAAGGCTTTATTGAGTGCCATGAGTCTGGATATGTTTGCAGTACTATTCGGGGGAGCTGTAGCCTTACTTCCTGCTTTTGCAAATGACATACTCAAGGTGGGACCTCAGGGATTAGGTTGGCTGGTTGCTGCCACTTATATCGGAAATTTCATTGCACTAGCCTGGTTTACCAAAAGACCCTTGAAAAAGAAACAAGGAAAAGCACTGCTGATTGTGGTAGCGGGCTTTGGGCTTTGCATTTTAATATTTGCACTTTCGCATAATTTCTGGCTCAGCTTTTTTGCCTTGTTGGCCTCTGGGCTTTTTGATGGAGTAAGCATGATTGTTCGTGGGACAATCGTACAGCTTTTTGTACCTGATGAAATGAGAGGACGCGTATCGGCAGTAAACTCGATGTTCATCAATTCTTCGAATGAATTGGGACAATTTGAAAGTGGTGTAGCCGCTACGGCAATGGGATTAATTCCTTCTGTAATTTTTGGGGGATGTATGACACTGCTCATTGCTGGTATCACCTGGTTCAAAAGCCCCACCCTTCGAAAATTCGAATACTAAGGTTTTGGGATAGCCTCCATTAAACGCTCAATCACTACATAAGTGATAGGACAAAAACTAGTATTCTTCAAGGTTAGCGGAACTCTTTTTACCAGCACATCCTCATCCGTGTAAGGAAACCGTCTGCAATCGGAAGGCCTGTCCTCATAAATACTGCAATAATTATCCTCGCCCAAAAAAGCACAGGGTGTACGTTGTAGAACAAAATCACCTTCCTGATCCTCCTGCAGATATTTTTCAATAAATACCCCCTCTTTCATACCTAACAGCTTGCTGATTCTTTTGATATCCGGTGTTTTAAACCGAGGGGAATACCCTTTACAACAATTGGCACAGCTAAGGCAATCAACCTTGTCAAAGGCTTCTTCATGAAAAACCCCCTGTCGCTTCAACACTTCGTTTTTGGGTACACGCTGAAGAAACTGTTTATAGATTTTTTGACGCTCTGCCGATTTCTTTTCCCAGTTTACTAACAAGGGCTTGTTCATCTAGCAAAGAAAAGAACTTAACCGTAATTTTGCCAACAAATTGAACGCCCTACCCCATTATGGATATTCTTCGCAATCAAACAACAGAATTCAGTAACCGACATATCGGTTCTATTAGTCAAACACAGGAGATGCTTACAGTGATCGGCGAAAAGGACATCTCCTCACTAATTAACAAGACCGTACCCGCAAATATTCGGATGGAACGTGAGCTGAAGGTTCCCAACGCAATGACTGAATTTGCCTATTTGCAGCATATTCGTGCCATTGGCCAACAGAACCAAGTTTGGAAAACCTATATCGGTCAAGGGTATTACAACACCATCACTCCTTCTGTAATTCTTCGTAATATTTTTGAAAATCCAGGATGGTATACACAGTACACACCTTACCAAGCAGAAATTGCACAAGGGCGCTTGGAAAGCTTACTGAAT
>CAINBK010000325.1:0-3373 GCA_903846615.1 uncultured Bacteroidota bacterium | reverse complement strand
TACAAGAAGTAAATAATATAAAACTGAAAAATGCCAAGCCCCTTTGCTGCCACCACAGCAGCCAAGGCTCCAAAAACACCATAAGGTGCAAAATTCATCACATACCCCACCATTTTCAGTATAATATGAGAAACAGCATCCAGTGCTTTGATTACAGGTTTGGCAGTATCCCCCATGGCGGTTGTAGCTACTCCAAAGAATAAAGAGAATACAACAAGTTGTAAAACTTCATTGGTAGCCATCGCTTCCACAAAACTTTTTGGAATAACATGCTCTACAAATTTCTCTAAGGAAAACTCCTGCTTTTTAGTGAGAAGATCTTTCACTCCTTCTGTATCAGCTTGCGCGAGATCAATGAATGTACCGGGCTTAAGAAGATTAACAAGTACCAACCCAATACTCAGTGAAACCAATGATGCGGAGATAAACCATAGCATGGATTTACCACCCACGCGGCCCACCGCCTTTAGATCGCCCAGTTTAGCGATTCCAACTACTAATGTTGCAAAAACCAATGGAGCAATGATCATTTGTACCAGCCGGATAAAGACTTTCCCTAACAATTTAATCTGCGTGGAGAAGGACTTTATAAATTCAGGAGAAGCATTTGTATGAACCAAGTAACCGACTACAATGCCAAGAAACATAGCAAGAAGAATATACTGAGTGAGACGGCTTTTAGGTTGCATAGCAAATCGTTTTTGTAAGCAGGAGTTCGAAAATCGGGAAAAAAAATGGCAATGAGAAATTTACAGTTTATAGAAAACTGTGTAATTCGAATTAACTATCTTACCAGACAAATTGCTATATCGCATGTCTACCCCTACTTCAACCTTCAAACCAACATTGGGCCTACTCGATGGCACTATGATTGTTGCCGGATCCATGATTGGCTCTGGTATTTTTATTGTTAGCGCAGATATTACACGAAACGTGGGAAGTGCAGGCTGGCTGATTGCCGTTTGGCTACTCACTGGATTTATGACATTAACCGCTGCAGTAAGTTATGGAGAATTGAGTGGCATGTATCCCAAAGCGGGCGGTCAGTATGTATACTTGAAAGAAGCCTACAATCCTCTAATGGGATTTCTTTATGGTTGGAGTTTTTTTGCCGTAATTCAAACCGCAACGATTGCTGCAGTGGGAGTTGCCTTTTCAAAGTTTCTTGCTTACCTGGTTCCCGAACTTGGAAACAACTATTTTTTGTTTGATGCGGGCATTACTAAAGTTTATGCGGGTCAACTGGTGGCTATTTTTATTATTGTATTACTCACTTACATTAACTCTCGTGGAGTTAAAGAAGGTAAATTAATCCAGACCATTTTTACCAGTGCAAAATTGCTGTCGCTGTTTGGCCTAATCCTATTTGGATTCTTGTTGGTGAAAAATAGTTATTGGGACCAAAACTGGGCAACCGGATTTCAGGCTGCCCAGGATATGGGTGTAAAGGACAACGCGGGAGGACTCTTGCCAACTTCTTGGACTCCCATTGGAGGTGCTGCTTTACTTGGTGCCATTGCTGCAGCAATGGTGGGCTCCATTTTTAGTAGCGATGCCTGGAACAATGTGACATTTATTGCTGGTGAAATGAAAAATCCCAAACGAAATATTGGCCTGAGTCTTTTTCTGGGAACATTAATTGTTACGCTTATTTATGTTTCAGCTAACCTCATGTACTTGCATGTACTGCCTTTACGGGATCTAGCTTTCCCAGCAGACGACCGAGTTGCTGTAGCCGCCGCAAACATCATTTTCCCAGCCTTTGGTACTACGCTAATTGCGGTGTTGATCATGGTTTCAACATTTGGATGCAATAATGGATTAATTATGGCAGGTGCCAGGGTTTACTACACCATGGCTAAGGACGGACTATTTTTCAAACAGGCGGGAAATCTAAATAAGCAGGCTGTACCTCAAGCAGCGTTGTGGGTGCAGTGCATTGTTGCTGCCATCTGGAGTTTAAGTGGTCGCTATGGACAATTACTAGACATGATCTCCTTTGTAGTAGTGTTATTTTACATGCTAACCATTGCAGGAATTTTTATTCTAAGAAAAAAACAACCTAATCTGGAGCGTCCTTATAAAGCCTTTGGATATCCTTTTTTACCAGGTCTGTACATTCTAATGGGAGCTGCTTTTTGCCTTTTACTGATCATTTATAAGCCCGAGTTTACCTGGCCTGGATTGATCATTGTTTTAATGGGCGTCCCCCTTTATTATCTTGCCCTTGCCCGTCAAAAAAAGGTTGAATAACCATAAATATTGACAGTTTAGGCCCGCATTACCTATCTTAGAACTCCTAAAAAACCTACGCATGAGCTTGTTTGTTAAAAAGCCCTTGGATCAAATTCTTGCCCAAGCGGCCGACAGTGAAAAAGGATTGAAAAGAACCCTGGGAGCAGGAAACCTGATTGCCCTGGGAATTGGTGCTATCATTGGCGCCGGTTTGTTTGTTCGCACTGCAGCTGCAGCTGGTCAGGCTGCAGGACCCGCTGTAACACTTTCGTTTATAGTTGCTGCCATTGGCTGTGCCTTTGCAGGACTGTGTTATGCTGAGTTTGCTTCAATGATCCCCATTGCAGGAAGCGCTTATGCATACTCTTATGTTACCATGGGAGAATTAGTTGCCTGGATAATTGGATGGGCTCTTATCATGGAGTATGCCTTAGGAGCTGCCACCGTTTCAATTGCTTGGAGCGAATATTTAAATAAGCTGCTAGGAGGAGCCGTTCCCTATGAATGGTGCCACTCCCCTTTTGAAAGCTTTACTGATTCTGCAGGTGTCTATCATCAAGGAATCATGAATGCCCCCGCATTAATCATATTACTTGCACTTACCTTGTTGCTAATCAAAGGAACCCAAGAATCTGCTCTAGTAAATGCAGTGATTGTATTTATTAAAGTGGCTATTGTTATTCTATTTATTGCTATCGGCTGGCAATTTATTCGTCCAGAAAATCATACACCCTACTTGATTCCTGCTGATACAGCTCCCATTGCAGATCAGGCTGGGAAAATTATTGCAGACTATAGTGGCTGGAATAAACACGGATGGGGTGGAGTACTCGGAGGCGCTGCTATTGTATTCTTTGCCTTCATTGGATTTGATGCAGTAAGTACAGCTGCACAAGAGGCCAAAAATCCCAAGCGTGATATGCCTATTGGAATCCTTGGTTCACTTGTGATCTGTACCATCCTCTATATTTTGTTTGGACACGTGCTCACCGGTGTAGCCCCCTGGACTGATTTTGTGGACCCCGAAAAAGGTAGAGAGGCTTCTGTTGCCTATGCAATCAGCACCTACATGACCGATTATCAATGGCTGGCAAATGCAGTAACGGTTGCCATCTTAGCTGGATTCTCCTCTGTAATC
>CAINBK010000324.1:0-1971 GCA_903846615.1 uncultured Bacteroidota bacterium | reverse complement strand
AGATAAAATTTTCGAAAACTATCAACCGAGTGGAGTTATTCATCTGGCAGCAGAAAGCCATGTAGACCGTTCGATCGATTCTCCGTTAGACTTTGTCTACACCAACGTAATTGGAACGGTGAACCTACTCAATGCCGCTAAAAAACATTGGGCGGGAAAGTTGGAAGGCAAGCGTTTTTATCATGTGTCTACCGATGAGGTATATGGCGCCCTAGGAGAGACTGGTTTCTTTACCGAGCAAACCAAATATGATCCGCATTCTCCTTATAGTGCTTCTAAAGCTTCGAGTGATCATTTTGTAAGAGCCTATCATGATACCTATGGCTTACCAATTGTGATTAGTAATTGCTCTAACAATTATGGTCCCAATCATTTTCCAGAAAAGTTGATTCCACTTTTTATTAATAACATCATCAATAAAAAACCGTTGCCGGTTTATGGAGACGGACAATACACCCGCGACTGGTTATTTGTAAAAGACCATGCGAGTGCTATTGATCTGGTATATCATCAAGGGAAAAACGGGGATACGTACAATATCGGGGGCTTCAATGAATGGAAAAATATTGACTTGGTAAAACTGCTTTGTGAGGTAATGGACAAAAAGCTCGGCAATGCTCCCGGTACTAGTGAGGTATTGATCACCTACGTAAAAGATCGTCCTGGACATGATCGTCGCTACGCGATCGATGCGAGCAAGATTAATAAAGAATTGGGCTGGAAACCCTCTGTTACTTTTGAGGAAGGGCTTCAACAAACCATCGACTGGTATTTTGACAATGAAGAATGGCTGAAGCATGTGACATCCGGTGCTTATCAGCACTATTACGAGAACATGTATGCAGACAGATAAGAGTAATAAAATAGTTTCATGAAAGGCATTATCCTAGCCGGTGGATCCGGCACCCGTTTGTATCCTATCACTAAGGCCATCAGTAAACAACTGATGCCGATCTATGATAAGCCGATGATTTATTATCCGCTCAGTACGCTCATGCTGGCGGGGATCAAAGAGATCTTGATCATCACGACTCCTGAGGATAATGCGCAGTTCAAACGTTTATTGGGAGACGGCTCACAAGTAGGTTGCCGATTTGAGTATGCGATCCAAGAAGTACCTAATGGGTTGGCGCAGGCTTTTGTAATTGGAGAAAAATTTATCGGTAATGACAAAGTTGCCTTAGTGCTAGGCGATAATATTTTTTACGGATACGGATTAGGAAGACAACTCAAAACACTGAGTGAGGTAGAGGGAGGTTATGTATTTGCCTATCAGGTATCTGATCCAGAGCGCTATGGTGTAGTGGAGTTTGATGCCAACAATACGGCGATCAGCATTGAAGAAAAACCGGCAAACCCAAAATCTAATTATGCTGTGCCCGGGCTGTATTTCTACGATAATGAGGTTGTTAAAATCGCAAAAGAACTTAAGCCATCTGCCAGAGGAGAATATGAGATCACAGATGTAAACAAAGTGTATTTGGAGAAAGGTAAACTTCAAGTAGCTGTTCTCGATAATGGTACTGCTTGGCTTGATACGGGAACTTTTGATTCGTTGAGTGATGCCAGTGAATTTGTGCGCGTGATCGAGAAAAGACAGGGCACAAAGATTGGGTGTATTGAAGAGATCGCTTATCGTAATGGTTTTATTACGAAAGAACAATTGCTTAAACAAGCCGAGGATCTTAAAAAAAGTGGCTACGGGATCTATCTCAAAAAAGTGGCTGAAGAAATACGCTAAATGAAAATTGCAGTAGTTGGTACAGGATATGTAGGCTTAGTGACCGGAACCTGTTTTGCAGAGACCGGGAACAAGGTGGTATGCGTGGATATTGATCAATCAAAAGTTGAGAAGCTTAGTAGCGGCCAGATTACGATCTATGAACCCGGGTTAGAAAAACTTTTCTTACGCAATATCAAAGAAGAAAGACTTGTATTTACGACCAGTCTTGTTTCGGTAGTAGAAGACGT
>CAINBK010000323.1:0-5694 GCA_903846615.1 uncultured Bacteroidota bacterium | reverse complement strand
AGTAAGATCAACAGTAAAACTAGCCAAAGCAAAATTACAAAGCGAGCAATAGGAATACCCCAGACTATAGGTAAGGTTTTACAACCATGTCGGCGATCTCCCTCTCGATCCTCTACATCCTTCATCAATTCTCTTGCCATGGTAGAAAGAAATGCAAATCCGGCATATAAAGAACATAATTGATAGAATCGAGCTTGCCGAATCTCCTCTCCTTTAACAAGCTCAATTGGGGTGATTTTAGAAAGAAAGAAGATTACGATAGTCCAGGCAACTAACAATGAGATCATCAGATTTCCGAGTAAAAAGCTTTTCTTAAAACGAACGGAGTAAAACCAAAGCATGAGTATAGCCAGGAAGTTCAACGGGACTAAATAAAATTGATAAGAAGATCGAATTGAGCAAAAGGTAAAAAACAAGCCGATGCTGCTACACAAAAAATGTAAAATCATAGCCCATCGGCGACTGATGATTTTGCCAACTACTAACTTAGCTGGACGATTAATCTCATCAATGGCCACATCAAAATAATCGTTGATGATATATCCACCTGCCGCAATCAACAAGGATGCAGCTAATAAAAAATAGAATTGATCAGCATCATTATTCGGGATCAGCCCTTTGTAAATAGGTGTGTAAATGCATGTTTGTAGCATCCACTGCGTCAAGCCGATAAAAAGAAGATTAGGCAATCTAATCAGCCTGAAAATACCGCGGAGCCAATTCATTGCTTACTAGTAATTATTGAGAAGAAATTGTTGAATCAATCTCCCAATCCCCTCTTGCACGTAATACTTTCTCGATAACCTCTCGAACACAACCCATGCCGCCTTTTTTCTCAGCAATAAAATGAGAAATAGATTTTACTTCAGCAACAGCATCAGCAGGACAACAGGCGATTCCGCTGTGTTGCATGGGAGCTAAATCAGGAATGTCGTCCCCCATATATAATACCTCTTGATTGGAGAGCTTAAATTGATCAAGCAATCCTTGAAACTGCTTATGCTTGTCTTTAACTCCCATATAAATTTCAGACACCCCTAATTTCTGAAGCCGAGCTTGAGCAGGCAGACTAGTTGCCCCTGAAATCACAAAAATCAAATACCCTTTCTTTATGGCAAATTGAAGACCGTAACCATCTTTAATATTCATGGTGCGCAGCTGCATATCGTCTGAAGCAAGCACAATACTACCATCGGTGAGCACACCATCCATATCAAAGAAAAAAGCTTTGATATCTTCAAAAGAAGAGGCAGTCTGCATAGATTATTTTTGATTATCCCGCCACTCATAGACCCAAGAACTTTGGATCATCTCCAGGTGTCCTTCCGTACTTTCCTCTCTTTTACCGGTAAAACCTGGGATCTCTAAAATCCACTCCAACAGTTCCGTAAAGCGAATACGGTAAATTTTACTTTCAGTAAACTCGTCGCCAAATCGTTCATATAATTTCAGCGCAATGTCTTCATGATCACTCCATCCTATCGGGGGTTCAAAATGTGCCATATTATTTAAATTATTCGCCCAAAAATTGAGATTGATCGGGAATCCTGATATCAAGTTCGCCCTGCCCTTCCTGCAGCACACACTGACATCCTAGCCTTGAATTGAGACGCGGATTGACTGCGCGATCAATGAAGTCCTCCTCCTTATCGCTGATCTCTTCAACATGCTCTTGGCCACTTTCAATATAAAGATGACAAGTACTGCAAGCACAAACGCCACCACAGTTGTGATGTAGCTCTATATTATTTAAAAGTGCTACTTCCAGCAAGCTTTGCCCGGGTTTAACCGATTCGAGAGTCTGAGGGTTCAAATCGGCTTGTTCAAATGTAAATCGTATTGTATACATAGCGGTTGCAAAGGTAATATATATGTAAAGAAGAGGGACTTATATGGGCTTTAAAATAATTTTTCCTATTCTTGCCTAACTTGCGTCCTGTTCAGCAGCAAACTTTTTGTACAAATGGCAACAAATTTATTAATAGTAGAGAGCCCTGCAAAAGCTAAAACAATCGAGAAAATCCTGGGCAAGGAGTTTCAGGTCAAAAGTTGTTTTGGGCATATTAGGGATCTTGAAAAGGCAGGAATGGGCATTGATCTCGAAAATGATTTTACACCGCGATATAAAGTAGCTGCAGATAAAGAGAAAGTAGTTAAAGATTTGACAACCCTGGCTAAAAAATCCAAAGAGGTTTGGCTGGCAACGGATGAGGACCGAGAGGGTGAAGCCATCAGTTGGCATCTATGCGAAGTACTGGGGCTTGATCCTAAAAAAGCCAAGCGAATTGTATTTCATGAAATTACCAAGCCAGCAATTCAAGCTGCGGTAACTAAGCCCAGAAAAGTAGATATGAATTTGGTGATGGCTCAACAAGCCAGGAGAATTTTAGACCGAATAGTTGGTTTTGAGCTAAGCCCAGTGCTCTGGCGTAAAATGAGCATGCGAAACAATCTAAGTGCGGGTCGCGTCCAAAGTGTAGCAGTTCGTTTAATTGTTGAAAGAGAACGAGAAATCAACGCTTTTCTACCATTGAGTCACTTTAAAATAGAAGCTCTTTTTTCAGCGAAGGATTTAGATGGAAAACTAGTTCAGTTTCGCGCAGAAGGCAAAAAACAAAACTCGGTGGAAAATGCCAACCAGTTTCTACAGAATTGCATGGGTGCAAACTATACTGTTTCGTCGATCCAGGTAAAGCCTGGAAAACGCTCACCCGCTCCACCTTTCACCACTTCTACCCTTCAACAGGAAGCTTCCAGGAAATTGGGCTATGGAGTTTCCAGGACCATGTTGATTGCACAAAAATTATACGAGAACGGATATATCACTTACATGCGAACCGATAGTGTCAATTTAAGTGATACGGCTTTAGCGGCAATCAGCGAAACGGTTAGCTCTCAATATGGCGAACAATATCATCAGTTCAGAAAATTTAAAAACAAGAACGAATCTGCACAGGAAGCGCACGAAGCCATTCGTCCTACCTACATGAATACCGCCACCATTAAAGAAGCAGAATGGGTAAAGCTTTATGAATTGATTTGGAAAAGAACGATGGCAAGCCAGATGGCAGATGCTGAACTAGAAAAAACTACCGCTCAAATCAGTATTTCCAGTCAAACTGAGGAATTAACTGCATCCGGTGAAGTACTAAAATTTGATGGATTCTTAAAAGTATATCGCGAGGATCGGGATGATGAGGAAAAAGAAACTGAACAAGAGGAAGGCATGCTACCACCTCTTAAAAAAGGACAGGATCTACCCTTTATATCCATGAAAGCGGTTGAGCGATTCAGTCGCCCACTCCCCCGCTACACCGAAGCTTCCTTAGTAAAAAAATTAGAAGAATTAGGAATTGGAAGACCCTCCACTTACGCGCCAACTATCTCTACTGTTTTAAAAAGAGGATATGTAGAAAAAAGAGATAAGGATGGAACTAGAAGGGACTTTCAAGTTCTTCTGCTCAAAAATGATAAGATTAGCAAAACTATTGAGCAGGAAAATACTGGAGCCGAGAAGTCAAAATTATTCCCCTCTGATTTGGGATTAGTGGTAACTGATTTTCTATTACAATATTTTGACGATGTAATGGATTACGGATTCACGGCTAAAATTGAAAACGAATTTGATGAAGTTGCCGCTGGAAAGCTGAAGTGGAATAGCATGATAAAAGACTTTTATAAGCCTTTTAAAAAAGATGTTGATAAAACTATTGAAACTGCAGAACGGATCAAAGGCGAAAGAGAACTTGGCCTAGACCCCGATTCAGGAAAACCCGTGATAGCCAGAATGGGACGCTATGGGGCCATGATTCAAATTGGCAAAGCAGATGATACAGAAAAGCCACGTTTTGCAAAAGTTCCTACCGGACAGAGTATTGAAACAATAACCTTTGAAGAAGCGCTCGCCTTATTTGGTGCACAAGGTCCAATGGGTAACTATGAAAACAAAGAAGTATCTGTCAATGTAGGACGCTTTGGACCTTATATAAAATGGGGAGAGGAATTTGTTTCTTTACCCAAAGGAACTGACTTAGGTACTGTTGGATTAGATAAAGCAATTGAATATATCAAGGAGAAACAGAAAGCGGATGCTCCTGTTGGCACTTTCGAACAAAAAGCCATCACCAAGGGAAGTGGCCGATTCGGCCCCTATATTAAATGGGATGGTATTTTTATCAATGTTCCTCGCCGATATGACTTTGCAAACTTATCAGAGGCAGAAATGCATGAGTTAATTGAAGCAAAAATAAAAAAAGAGGAAAACCGCTATATCACAAGATGGCCAGAAGAAAAAATTAGCTTAGAGAATGGGCGCTGGGGGCCACTGGTTAAGTACGGAAAAAAATTAATTTACCTACCCAAAAAAGATGACGGAACTCGCACCACAGTTGATGAAGCAAAAGCGTTGTCTTTAGATGCAGTAAAAGCAATTATTGAAACACAAGTTCCAGGAGCATTTGCAAAAAAGAACTCCAAATCAACTGCAAAGAAATCTGCTAAAGCAAGTCCTAAAAAAAAGAAATAAGGCATGAAGCGCAACTACTGGGAGAAAATGGCCCCCCACTACCAGGAGGAGATATTTGATGTGCTTCAAAATGATAAAAAGAAATGGATTGCAAAAGCGATTCGCAACTACGCAAATCCTAGGCATCAGGTAATTGATATTGGATGCGCAGTTGGAAAATGGTTACCGGTGCTATCCCCCTTGTTCAAGAAGGTGGTTGCCCTAGATATTTCCAAGAACAATTTGAAAATAGCTCAATCACTATTTCCAAATCTGACTAACGTGAGTTATCAGCAGGGTGATATGAGTAGCAACCGACTACGCCTGCAACCTGCAGAAATGGGTGTTTGCATCAATGCTTTACTAACCCCACATGCAAAGGATAGGGCTGTTTTTTTCAAAAATCTTCAACGCAGCATTATATCGGGCGGGACTCTTATTTTAACGGTTCCCTCGGTTGAGTCATACTTGCTTACCAGAATTATTCAACAGCAATATAATATTGACAACGTCCTTCTTTCAGATAAAACTTCCAAAGATAAAGCCTTTAAAAACTGGAAGAACCTACAACAAGGCGTGTTGAATATTGATGATGTACCTCATAAACACTTTTTGCAAGAAGAACTTTACTTGAGTTTAACACGGCATCAATTTACTCCTGTACAGTTCAAAAAAATAGAATATGATTGGAATACTGAATTTTTAAGGCCTCCCCGCTGGCTTGATCATCCACGGCCTTGGGACTGGCTGGTAGTTGCAAAAAAAACATCTAAATAGTCTCACTGTTAAGGTATGTGGAAAAGTTCCACTTCATAAAACCAAATCCATGCATGAAATTGTGTGCATGGGAACATCCACAGAAATAAATGCTCTTTTAAACTTAATCGATGACCCTGACGAAGAGGTTTTTGGGGCAGTATCGAAACGAATTGTAGATTATGGAACAACGATAATCCCTACCCTTGAACACTGGTGGGAAACCATCCCAAACGAACAAGTACAAGGCAGAATTGAAGGGCTGATTCACCGGCTACAACTCCGGGAACTCAAAAGAAGTTTTACTGATTGGAAAGAGGCTTCAAGACATGAACTACTTCCAGGTGCCCTATTAGTAGCCACCTTTCAATACCCTGATTTAGCATCCGCATCGGTGATTACTGATACCGAAAGACTCAGAAGAAATATTTGGT
>CAINBK010000322.1:0-4572 GCA_903846615.1 uncultured Bacteroidota bacterium | reverse complement strand
CGCCTGAGCCAATAAGATTGTTTCTTTATAGGAGCGAGCTGCCAACGTAGTTTCAAATGCAAAGGTTTCGCCATTGCGGATTCGTTCATTGATCTGTTCGAGCATCATACGGCCAGCCTCAAAAGCTACGCGTTCCACATTTTCAGGGTTCAACTCTCTAGCAATTTCATCTGCATTAATAAATACCTGGCAGTCGAGAATTTCTGGCAATAGGGAGAAAGAAGCAGTTGTTTTACCTGCTCCATTACAACCCGCAACGATATACAACCTGGCACCCATCCAACAAGTATACTCAGAAAAGTAAAACACTGCAAGTGCGCCCACTGAATTACCCTAATTTTAACGCATGTTTACTTACTGGGCATACGGGTTAGAGATTAAATCGGAACTAGAATTTCCTGAAATGTTCCCTTATGCAATAAAAAAAGCTGACGTAGAGATCAAGTTTGGGGTGGTACAAGAGCAACTAAGCAGTCAAGATGTTGTTGCAAGAGAGAAATTCTTTCTAAGTAATACTGAATATTTAATTCATTTACCAATTTGTTCCTTTTATATAAAGGAAGGCCGCAGTATTACTATTGAATTAAAAGAGAATGCAGATATGCCCTCCGTAAGACTATTTCTACTTACGAACGCAATGGCTGCCATTTTGCATCAACGAAAAAAAGTTGCCTTGCATGCGGGTGCTATACAGACTCAAAATGGACTAGTAGTGATCTGCGGAGATTCAGGAGCAGGGAAATCCACTACCATTAGCGCAATGCGACAAAGAGGATTTAGGATTTTTGTTGACGATGTACTAGTACTAGAAAATATCGAAGAAAAAATAATGGGTGTCGCGGCCTATCCCACTTTAAAGCTGTGGGATGATTCTATAGACAAGCTAGAGCTAGGTATTATTGCAGAAGAACAGAAATTACGAGAGACTATTAATAAATATCGGGTAAGCTTTCTGGATGATTTTACAACCAAGCCCATACCAATCTATAAGATATTTTATTTGCGTAAAGATGAAAACAGAACTGGACTTGAAACAAATATTAAAGCAGGAATTGAAGCCTTTAAAATTTTATACTCCCAGCTTTATCGCACCTCCCTTGTTAATAACGATATTATTCAGGAAAAGCAATTTGAAAGACTTAACAAGTTACTTAATCAATCAAAGTTTACTGAAATTATCAGACCAGTAATTGGTAACTCCATTGAGGAAGTGGTACAAATGATCGAACAAGAACTTCAATAAAATCTTCCATTTACAATATAGCTACCTAAGTCAGGTTGCATTCCAGTAATAACCCACTCATTGACAGATAACCAAGCATGTCCTTGAATTTGCTCAGTGCCTTCTTTTTTAAATCCAATCGTGAGCAATGAATGAACCCCTCGCCTTTTCAATAAATACTTAGCAGTAAGCGCCTGGGTAAAACACTCCGTGTTCCATGGCACATAGCGATGAACCCTTGTTACAGCTTGTTGAACAGCTGAAAGAATCTTGAACTGATCTGATGAAAGCTCCTGAACAGCGGGTTCTAAAGCAATTGCCTTACCCATCCAACGAAACCGATAAGATCCTGATAAAAAACTAAGTACAATACGCATCCAGGCAGAAACTAAAACGGCCTCAACAAAAAATAGGCCTGCAAAGAACCTGCTACGCAAGAGAAACCATTTTTCTTTTTTCAAGATCATATAAATATTTCTCTACCTCTGCGAGACACTGCGCTTCGGAAACTTCAAATTGTTTGGTTAATTCAGCAACTAGGTCAGTAACTGACTTTGAATCAACAAGCAGATTCCAAATTTGTGTTCCAACAACATTAACACCTAGGTAATCACCCGACTTAGTATCCATTAAAACTAATTCAGAACCTAGTTGGCTAATTAAAAAGTTCCCTTCATTTCTTTTATAAAGTTTCATGATGATAAAGATAATTCAAAACCCTAATTTAGATGCATGCTGGCTTTAGACCAAATAGCAAATCTTTATGGCGAACCTATGGCACTGCTTATTCAGTGTTGTCGGGTTCATTTTAAGACTGAACCAATCGAAGGATTAAATGAAAGGATTGCAAAAACGGGTGAAGAGAAAATTGAGGGAGTTTTAAAAAAAGTTCAATTACTAAGTAGACTACACCGTATTAGGCCAGTAGTATATCGGGTTTTGTTAAATGCAAATGTTTCGATTGAATTTAAAACCGCGATCAAAAACGAACTACATAGCATTACTCTCCAAAATTTTGAGATAGCGAAGGAAACAGAAAGAATTGTAAAGAAGCTTGCAACAGTCGGCATTACAGCTATTCCGTACAAGGGAGTCGCGTTCTCTAAACAATTTTATGGGGATATTTCAATGCGTGAATCAACTGATATTGATTTAGCTATTGATGCCAGCGATCTGATTGCTATACAACCACAATTCGAAGAAGATGGCTATGCCATTGCGGCTGGCATGGAAAGCCCAGTAAAAGCAAGTACAACTTACTACACCGAGAATAAAGATTTATGTTTTGATAAGGTTACATCAAATCATCAATTTCATGTGGAGTTGCACTGGATGGTTACCCATCCACGTTATCAAGCTCCCACAAACTTGAATAAAATCAACATAGCTGAAACTGTGGAAAGTGAACTAGGGGGCACTAGTTTGAGATTTCTGGAACCTACCGAACACTTAAGAGCTACACTTCTACATCATTTGCTTCATGATGGAATGGAGTATTTAAAACTATTGGTTGATATTACACAAGCTCAAGTGGCAATTAAGAACAGCCCGCAAGAGGCTGAGAAATTAAATAACCAGGACGTAAAGATTACTTTACTCAATGAAAAAATAGCAGAACTAGAGCAACACTACAATATAGAACCCATTCTGCAGGCAATTAAGGAGTTATTTGGAATCGGGCAAATAAGTGGTATACAAACAAAAAATTCAATCAAAAAGAGTGTTATTGATTATTGCTTACAATCTAATATTGGGAGATATCAAAGACACAGACCGCTGAGCCTTTTAGGACATTATATCCGATCGCTACACAACCGTGTAAGATTTATTAAGAATAAAAAAGATCAGCACCGCTTTCAGATTAGCTACATACATAGCTTAATTAAGCCCGGTTTAGGCGAACGAGAATGGATTCCTCTACCCAGTTACTTACATGGGCTGTATTATTTGATCCGACCTTTAAGAATTCTACTAAGAGGGAAGGAAGAATAATAGGGAAACGCTAGCGCCAAGACTTAAGCGCTGCTTTTAAGAATGGCCAAGTAGGCAATGAAGAGATAATTTGTAACTCTTGCAAGAGATTAGTTTCATTATCTAAAAATTGGAATACACGATGAGCAGGATTTTTCTCAAACAGTGTGGCAAAAACCTGATTGCCTGGACAATAATTGGATGCTAAGACATGCAACAGCACGCGATCATAAAAATGGAATCGTTCCGCATCGCCCGATACTTTCAAAAGAGTTGATGTAAGTTTGGACCAATCGGAACTGCTTTGCAACAATGCAGCGAGTTGTGCCGATCTTTTTTGGATGAACTGAAACGTATAGCCACTAGAACCTTTGGTTTGTCCGCCAGCTGTTCCGATATTAAAAGCGCCATTTGCATACCAGTGGAATCGTTGGGTGGTCATAGGAATAATTCCAAATTCCTCTTCGATTATTTTATAGTTAGTTACGCCAAGAAATTCCCCGATATATTCTGCTATTCCTTGGTTGTATTGATCCGCACTCAATAAGTCTGCGGTAAACAATGTGTACTCAACTAGGGCTGTGTTTTTTGATAGCGGTAATACATAGATAAAGGTGGTGCCTTCAGCTTGGCTCACCCTAAAGTCCATCAAGGTAGCACGGTTGGGATCAAAATTGAATTGGTCACACTCTACAACAACACCTTTAAAATGCTGTAGTAAATTAACGACGCCCGGTTGTTTTTTTCCCAGATCTGGAGGGATGGAATTAAAGATTACACCCGCTTTTACTTGTACCCTTCCCGTTTTTTTCCCAGAAAAAATGAGTTTTTGATCACGCGCTGGATTTATTTCACCACGCAAATCCGCTTTTTCAACAACCCACTCCGTTATTTCATCCTGTAAAAAGTCCACTTGATCACTGGCGCGCAGGACCTGAAGGCAATACTCATAAAAATCAATCCCTCGGATCATTTTATACCGGTAACCGCCCATATCGAGGCTGTCAGAAAACCCAGACTGTTTAAAATCCAGTTCACCCCACTCATGATGCACTAGCTTTTCAAAATACCCCGATCCCTTTTCCCAAAAACACCAAGTGCGGTCATTGAATTTTTTATCCGAAGGGTCAATAATTAAAAAGCGCTTATCAGAGCAAGCATTCGACTCAATGAGTCGTGTCAGTAAACTAAGTGTAGCACATCCCCCTCCCAAAAAAACCAGGTCATAGCGGGGCTGAAGCATGGAGAAAAATTAAAATATTAATCTTTTTGTGGAGCGTAGGCCACACGAGAATTACCAGCCATTAACTTTTTATCACGACGGATTTTGTCCCAATAAACTTTGTGGACATAGAGCATTCCAAAACTTTCACCGTCCT
>CAINBK010000321.1:0-2300 GCA_903846615.1 uncultured Bacteroidota bacterium | reverse complement strand
CGCGAAAAAATGGGACACGAAGCATTTAGGGAAGGGATACGATCTTACTACCAGGCGTTTTACAATAAAAATGCAACTACGGATGACTTTTTTGAGCACATGCAGAAATTTACAAAAGCAACGCTCAATGGATTTCGCAATCAGTGGTTGCACCGGCCTGAGGTATTGAAATTGCAGGTGTCGTGGCATTATGATAGTGCTTCTTCACAATTAGAGATTACCATTGATCAAAAGCAGTCCACTAAATTTTATTTTGAAGCGCCTGTTGAAATCGAGATAATTGAAATAACGGGTAAGAAAATCGTAAGCTTGGACATCAGCGGTAAAACTTCCACTTTCAAGATCAAAGCAGATAAAAAACCTGTAGCCCTACTTGCAGATCCAAGAACTACGTTACTAGCGAAGGCTGAGGTTAGGGAGCTATAGAGGCTGGCGATAATTTGGAGACATTTTCAAAGCTGCCAAACTGTAACGATTACTTAATCTAACCCGATTGGAGCAAGACGTAGAAATTAATTTGGGCTAAATGCCCCGCGCCACTTAAAGAGCATAAACTGTGCTTTGCTGGCGACAACTACCAGGAAGTTAAGCATAGAATATTAATAACTATTGTCTTATAAAATTGGGTTCGATCCAGAAAACGTCTTTTACGCACTGAAAGAGGTGTGAAAATATATAAAGAGGTTATTTATCATTCAACCCAATCCCAAATCCAAACATTCCAGCAACCAAGGCAAGGTGAATAAGCAATACTATTTTTTGCCAAATAGGTCTGTCATTCCATTTTTGTTCAGTGTCAAACGGATCAAAAGCTAGGCCAATTCCAAGAGAGGCTGCCGCCTGCATATAATCCTTATTGAAAAAAGCCTGATATAGGCCTAAAAGGAAGAATCCAAGGTACAGATACCTATTAAAGGGAGTTTTCATAGAATTGTACGTTACAAGTTATTTATTATTTCCCTTCCAATTTATTCACGTAGTCTAGCGAACCAACTCTTACTCTGAGAGGTACTCGGGTCTTCTTTTCAAATTTCCATTCTTGTTTACACACAAATCCTTGCTTAGCGCTTATAAAATCTGGCCTTATATAAACGATTGGTTTTTTGTCTTGATAGGGATATACTATTAACTTAACTGGTACTATTTTGGGGAATGGGATTTTTTGCTGCCCTAAACAGTAGTTAAAAGTGGTTAATAATATGATAATCAACAGCCGCATTTACTCATTAATTTTTAATAATGTGGTCAATTATTTCGAGAACAATTTAGCAACATTTTTGGGATCCCCCAATTATAGCAATTAAGAATCAGCGGATTATTCAGAAGAGTTTGATTCGGAGATATTCTCCGACTGTAATTACTCCCCTGCAAACAAATTAAAGTCCAAACCTTACTCTAGAGTCATTATAATTACTTAGGATCTCTGCGCTACTTAATGTCTTGGAATAAATCTTAATTAAGCCAATTTTCCCATTAAAAAAACGATCATTGCCATTCCAAGATCCCATTTTAAAACTTGTATTAGTTATGGTTGGTATTGAACCGGTTAAATTAACAGTATTGGTTAGACTTCCATTTACATATAGTGAAACCTGCCCTAAAGATTTGGAGTAAACAGCTACTACTTGATACCATGTATTTGTTGTAAAAGTATAAGTAGAGGAAATATTTTGTCCTCCATTTTGACAACAATATAAATCAAAATGCAACGCGCCTTGATCAAATTGGAAATGAACATATCCCGTTGCCCAATTATCATGGTTTAACAATACATTGAAGCCACTAAATGAAGATGGATTAACCCAAGCTTCATAAGTTAGGTTGTCGGTTGAGGGTAGTCCTGATGAGAAGCTTAAATAATCATTTGTACCATCAAAGACTAGCGCTCCACCATTAGAACTATTATATGAAACGCCGTTAACTAGTGTCCCGTTAACGTTAAATCCAGAAAGATCATATAAGGTTGTACCTGTACCAGCATAGCTTGATGAATTTCCTGGATCATAATACCGAATCAGATTAAGTGGTGGACAGGAAGTCTGCGCTAGCGATTGAATAGAAGACCCATTACCAGATCCCCCGTAAAATATCGATTCCACAGCCAACGGAGTACAAGTAGTCTGCTCCACTGATTGAATCGAAGACCCATTACCAGATCCCCCGTAAAATATCGATTCCACTGCCAACGGAGTACAAGTAGTCTGCGCTATTGACTGAATAGAAGACCCATTACCAGATCCCCCATAAAATATCGATTCCACAGCCAAAGGAGTACAAGTAGTCTGCGCTATTGACTGAAT
>CAINBK010000320.1:0-1567 GCA_903846615.1 uncultured Bacteroidota bacterium | reverse complement strand
GGTATCTGGGTATGCTTTTTTACCCTCTGTTGTTTTTGCGAATGACACTGTAGTTACATCCGTTATTTCAGCTGATCTAATTCGAGAAGCTGCGGTAGATCAGTTACAAAAGTTATTGAACACTGGTAAAATCAGCTGCGTACAATTAACTCAACTTTATTTAGATCGAATCGCTGCCTATAATAAAAAAGGACCTGCTTTGAATGCCGTCATTGAACTTAATCCTGATGCATTGGCCATAGCCAGACAGTGTGATGCAGAACGAAAGCAAAAGAAAACCCTCGGTACTTTACACGGGGTTCCTGTTTTAATAAAAGATAATATTGATACTGGAGATAAAATGCACACCACTGCTGGTGCGCTAGCTTTACAGGATAATATTGCTACACAAGATGCATTCTTGGTTGCTAAGCTCCGTGCAGCTGGCGCTGTACTTTTAGGAAAAACTAATTTAAGTGAGTGGGCTAACTTTCGTTCTACACGTTCGGTGAGTGGATGGAGCAGTCGAGGGGGGCAAACCAAAAATCCATATTCTCTAGATCGTAATCCTTGCGGTTCTAGTTCGGGCTCAGGTGCTGCTGTATCCGCTAATTTTTGCGCCGTAGCTATTGGTACAGAAACCAATGGTTCAATTCATTGTCCCTCCTCGGTGAATGGAGTAGTGGGGATAAAGCCTACCGTAGGTTTAGTAAGTAGATCCGGTATTATTCCTATTTCAAAGACACAGGATACTGCAGGCCCCATGACTAGAACCGTTCGCGATGCTGCTCTTGTTTTGAGTGCTATTGCAGGAGTTGATCCTGCTGATCCTGCATCACTTGCTTCACCAGTTGCATCAATTGATTATACTTCTTATTTAAATGCAGATTCACTTGCAGGTAAACGAATTGGTGTTGAAAAAAGTTTTTTAACTGGCGGCCATGAGTCAGTACTTGCACTATACAAAGATGCTTTAGCTGTATTAAAACAAAAAGGTGCCACAGTGATTGAAGTAGAATTTTTATCTGCGTTTAACCGACTGGGTATTCAAGCTACTAAGGTGCTGCAGTATGAATTTAAGGATGGTGTGAATGCTTATTTATCAAAAGCCAATAGTGCTACCAAAACGCTTGCTGATGTGATTCGGTTTAATAAGGAGTCTGCAGCTAAAGCTATGCCATTTTTCCAACAAGAAATCTTAGAAGCATCTGAAGCAAAAGGAGCATTGACTGAAAAAGATTATTTGGATGCAGTGGCTCGGTATACGGAGGCAAGAAAGTTTTATGCAGAATATTTTGTTTCACAACAACTCGATGCTATTTGTGGTCCTTCCAATGGTGCGGCCTGGTGTACTGATCTAATCAATGGTGATCGGTTTTCTGGATATGGAATGTATGGTCCTGCAGCTATTTGTGGTAATCCTTCTGTGAATGTTCCTATGGGATTTGTGCATGGTATGCCGGTTGGACTTGCCTTTTTAGGAACTGCATTTCAAGAGGGGCCCCTCATTGGAGTAGCCTATGCATATGAACAAGCCACTAAACATCGTAGAGAGCCGCAGTTTGCACAGACCATTTCTTAGGGTAAT
>CAINBK010000319.1:0-4390 GCA_903846615.1 uncultured Bacteroidota bacterium | reverse complement strand
GCGGTGCCTTTAATTGAGCAAATAAAGACCAATAGCCGTCCATCTCACTGGCCAGATTATTGACTAAATCTCCTGTAAATAAAATCAAATCAGGTTTTTGCTCCATTACCAATTGAATACCCCGCTCAACGGCTGCTGGATCTGTAAAACTGCCGGCGTGAATATCAGATAGCTGAACAATCTTTAACCCATCGAAAGAAGCAGGCAAATTGGAGAAGTCAAGTCTGAGTTTTCTTAGTTGATAGCGATATCTGTTATTGATACCATAGGATAAAGCACTAAAAAGTCCAGCTCCTGCTATGAGACCAGCCCAACTAAGGAATACCGAACGAGTCAGAACAAGATCTCCATTTTCTAAACTTTTACCCCTAGGCAAAAACTGATAGCTCAGCCACTGCACCACTCTTCTAAGGTCATCTGTTAGGAAAAACAAGGAAGCGATCAGTTTTGCAAAAAAAAGTCCTGCAACTAACGCAAACAGAATGGAACGTGCGTAATGAGGGCCGGGCTTTGAAAAAAAATAAGGAAGCAGAATAATCACTGACACGCTCAGCACCGTTATGGACCAGTAAATCACATGCCAGACCAACCGACTTCGAACAGGCAAACCAGCTGTAATAGTTCGGATGGCCTGAAAAACATACCAGTCCAAAATCAACAAAAGGGCCAGAAAAATCCACCAAAAGGGGGTGTTTCGCATAGGGTCGGCAAAATTAGTGGGCAAAACTTATTTTTGCGGTCTTACCCGGAACTATCATCTTTATAGCTAACAAACTCAACCCAAGGAAGTTCAGCGGACATGGCAAGAATTATAGGAGTAGCAAATCAAAAAGGAGGAGTGGGTAAAACCACCACGGCAATTAATCTGGCGGCAAGTTTTGCCGTGCTGGAATATAAAACACTACTGGTGGATGCTGACCCGCAAGCCAATAGCACCACTGGAGTAGGTTTTGACTTACATAATGTCACGCAAAGTCTATACGACTGCATGGTCAACCAATCCCGTGCGCGCGATGTGATTTTAAAGACTGAAATTCCTAACCTGGAGCTAATCCCTTCTCATATCGATCTGGTTGGAGCCGAGATTGAAATGATCAATCATCCGAATCGGGAAACAGTGCTTAAGTCAATGCTCGATTCAATAAGAAATGATTACGACTTTATCATAATCGACTGTTCTCCTTCCCTAGGATTAATTACGGTGAACGCATTGACAGCCGCAGATGCAGTGGTTATACCTGTACAAGCTGAATTTTTTGCGTTGGAAGGACTTGGCAAATTGCTGAATACTATTAAAATTGTACAAAGCAGACTAAATACAGAATTAGTGATCGAAGGGATTCTGATGACCATGTACGATGGCAGACTTCGACTCTGCAACCAAGTGGTCAGTGAAGTACGAAGACATTTTGAAGACATGGTGTTCACAACCATTGTTCACCGTAATGCAAGACTGGCCGAAGCACCAAGTACGGGCAAGCCCGTCATCCTATATGATGCCAATAGCAAAGGAGCGGCCAATTATTTGAATTTGGCAAAAGAAATTCTTCAAAAAAATAATCTGACGCGTATCAAGAATGAAGAGCGTATCCTAGAACCCTAAAGAATGAGCACACCTAAACAAAATAAAGATCAACTGGGAAAAGGTATTCGTTCTTTGCTACAAAGCATCGATACTGATTTAAAAACAACAAGTGGACAATTAAAACCATCCGTTGTTGAGCATGTAACTTCCAGTTCCAGGATTTCGATTCAAGATATTGAACCCAATCCCAAACAACCACGTCGAGATTTTGAAGAGTCTGCCTTGCAAGAGTTGGCAACTTCAATCAAATTACATGATATCATTCAGCCTGTCACCGTTTCCAAGCTATCGAATGGCAAATACAGATTAATTGCTGGTGAGCGTAGGTGGCGCGCCGCAAAGCTGGCCGGATTGAAAGATATACCAGCATTCATTCGCCAGGCTAATGATCAACAGTTACTTGAGTTGGCCCTATTAGAAAATTTACAACGTGAAGATCTTAATGCAATGGAAGTTGCACTAAGCTACAAGCGCATGATGGATGAACTGGAGTATACACAAGAACAGGTTGCGGATAGGATGGGCAAAGACAGAAGTACCGTAGCGAATGTGATCAGATTACTCAAGTTACCCCCCGATATACAACTTGCCGTTCGCAAAGGATCGCTCTCCATGGGACATGCCAGAGCTTTGATAGCCTTGGAACTGGTCGATGCCCAACTCATTGCATTCAAAGAAATTCTAGCCAAGGGTTTATCAGTTCGACAGACAGAGGCACTTGTTCAACAATTGAAAAAAGAATTACCAGCTGTTAAAAAAGTTAAAAATTCAAACGCCTCCTCCCCTTACAGAAGAATTGAAGATAAATTAGCAACACATTTCAGTACACGAGTAAGAATCAAACAAAGCAAGCGTGGAGACGGTCAACTTATCATTGAATTCTACACCGCGGATGAACTTAATAAGATTCTTCGGCAACTGAATGCACCACTGGACTAATGAAACGGCTGCATCCTAGCACAATTTTTATTCTCTTCTTTTTGCTTGTATCAGTTTCTAGCTGGTCACAACAATCACCTTCATTATCCAAAACCGTAAATAAATACGATTCCGCACAAGCTGCTCATAGCCCACGAAAAGCAGCAATTCGCTCTGCAATTTTACCGGGCCTAGGACAGATCTATAATAAAAAGTACTGGAAACTCCCCCTGGTGTACGGTGCGCTTGGAGCCAGCGGGGCTGTATTTGTTTACAATATTACCAACTACAAGGATACGCGTTTTGCATACCGTGTTAAGTATAATATGCGAGTAAACGGCACTGATTCCTTGCTTTTCAATTCAATCAAGTCCAACTTGCAGCCCTTGCCAGAAGAAAGCCTCCGCTACTACCGAGATCAATTTAGACGTGATATTGATTATTCAGTTCTATTCTTTTTGCTATTATGGGGACTTAATGTTGTAGATGCTTCTGTGGATGCACATCTTAAAACATTTGATGTAGGACCAGATTTAAGCTTGCAATTCAAAGCTGGCTATAGTGAACTTGCCCAAACCAATGGTTTCAGTATTCGAATGAGACTAGGCAAATAATAGGAGTATGCTGATCCCTGTCAATTCTTGAATCAAGCCTTCACTTAACTTTGTTTGAATTTAGTTGAACATGAAAATTGCACTTATTGGCTATGGGAAAATGGGTAAGGCCATCGAGGAGATTGCCCTCCAGCAGGGCCATGAAATTGTACTGAAAATAAACAGCCACAACAAAGAATTGCTGTCCTCATCATCACTTCAAAAAGCAGATGTGGCTATTGAATTTACTACCCCTGAAAGTGCAATAGAAAATATAGAATACTGTTTACAAGCCGGCATACCAATTGTATGCGGAACTACTGGCTGGACAAATGCATTACCACAAATACAAGCCCGTTGCACAGCGCTAAACGGAGCTATGGTATATGCCAGTAATTTCAGCATTGGAGTAAACTTGTTTTTTGAACTGAATACAAAACTGGCTGTACTAATGGCCAATCAACCTCAGTACGAGGTAATTCTCGAGGAGATTCATCATACTACCATGAAAATTGATCCTACCTACAATCCTATCAACGAAGAATCTGGCGACGAGCATCACTATGCCCAAGCCATGATGCAGGACGAAGACCTGCTTCCCTACGACCTCACCAACGAGGGCAACGAGGATGCGTGGCTCGATGCGGCTTACGAAGACCGCTATGATATGGGCTACGAACCAGAATGGGAGTATTAAGAAACTAGAACATAACCACACTACAACACCACTACTACTATGAAACTATCATCCGCCGCCATCTCAAATCAAATCATCAACACTCCGATGCCACGCCGCACCGCTCCCTTTGTGAAGCGTTGTGAGCCTTACCGCAAGGCAATCCGAGTGTGCCGCAAGAAAGGCATGAGCCGACTCGCGTTGTCCCACTTGTTTTACAAGCACGGCATCAAGATCAGCCAAGCCGACATTCTCAACTGGGAAGCTAAAGTGAACCAGTAAGAAACTAGATTATCATCCCCATACCATGACAAACACAATTCAGGTTTGGAATACCACAATCATCGGAGATGAAGAGTGTGATGTTGAATACACATTCAAATACACTCCACCCTCCAAAGGTTCAACAGACTACTTTGGTCAAAAGGTTGAACCAGACTATCCCGCAGAGTTTCGCTTTGTGTCTGCCACCGACAGCGATGGCAACAAAGTGGAAGTCGAGCCAGAAGACATCGAAGCGGCAGAAGCAATCGCCGCTGATGAAGTCGAATCAGAACAAGAAGACTGGATTGAATCAGAAGAAGAAGACTGGACATGAAAGAATTACTCGGTATCGTT
>CAINBK010000318.1:0-2961 GCA_903846615.1 uncultured Bacteroidota bacterium | reverse complement strand
TGTTAAATATTGGAGCGCATCCCAGGTACGCCGAAGCGGGTTCATGCTTAAATAAGACTGATCAAAATAGCTGCCGGTCAAACTAACAAACCAAAACTTTGGAGAACGGTAATTTAAGGAGACACTATAAGCCTCCATTGGAGTAGAAGGTACTTTGAAATTCTCCATATAAATAATATCTCGACCAAGAACGGCCGCATTATTATCGACCGTTACAGTGGCTTGCTGACGGCTATCAAAGTAATATCTTCCAACGGCCGCGGCGGCATTGACAGTTAAGGTGGAAGACAGTTTTACTTCTACTCCAAACTCGCCCCCAAAATGCAAACGGTCAATACCACGAATGGCATAATTGACAAAATTTTGATAGAAGTCGTGGTAGAATACCATGATATCCATTCCTTTCCTGAACTGTGTGTAATAGCCCCCAATTCTTGCTTTTACTTTTGGAGCATTGAGCACATAGGCTGCTTCTCCAGATAAGATCTCCTCACTTTGTAAATCTGATTGTTGTGCATTACGAGTACGTGGAGAGATATATACATTTTCAAAATAAGGAGCACGAGTCAGATACGCACCATTTACAAATAGGTAATTCCGACCATTTAGCTTGTAGGTCACTCCGGCCTTGGCGGCATAATCCAAAAAATTATTAACGGCACCTTTTCCAAGTGACTCATTGGGGAAAATTCCATTACGAACATTTCCCTCGCGATGGAATGAAGTGGCATAGACATTACCCGCTAAAAAGAAATCAAGCTTGTTAAACTTAAACACCCCTTGCATCCATGAAGCTGCGCGGGAAATATTCAAATTGTAATCATACCCAAATCGATCTCCAACCTGCAAGATTCGGTTGGGACGGTCTACATCAAACTGATTGACACCACTGCCTACTCCAAAATCACGCTCAGCAAATTGGTTTAGGTTCACATAAAAGTCACCCCCCAGCAAATCTTCAACTTTTTTGTAATAATGATTTTGCTGTGTTTGGTACGATAACCCAACAGTCAGATCGAGATGATTACCAATCCTTGAATTCAGTACACTATTGAAATTAAAACGGGTGGTATTGACAATACGATTCTCTACAATGTACCGGGAGCGATTTCCACTTATATCATTGCCAACAATACCATTTGCGTCTTTTACAGTTGTATAGCTTGAACGATTTACATCATATAAGCGTTGCCAATTTATTTGTCGGAGATTGACGTCGGACCGCATAAGTGCTGAGAGACGGTCAGCCTGTGCCCAATCGGGAGAATTAGCCCATACACCTGCATAACTGGGCAAATAGCGATAATAATCAGGTCTTGGATCTGCTGCATTATACCAGTCAAATCCAGTCACAGCACGATCTCCCGTAGAAACACTCAGTGCAGTAGTTAAACTGGTATTATTTCTGATGGTAAATTCATGATTGAAAATAGCAACGGGCTGATGTGTTCTTCCCACACTCACATTGCGCTTCTTACCATTTTGATAACCCCAGTTTGGATTATAATAGGGAGTCCCTGCTAAATCTATCATCTCCTGAACGGAGGCACCCTGCCTACCATTTTCAGTAGGTGCATCAAATAGGGTAAACGACACCAGATGGCGGCGACTAATCTTTTTATCTACTCCTGCAAAAAAAGCCCAACCGTCGTAATACGTACCGGGCACATATCCCTCATCAGCCCAGCGTCGGCTTCCACTAACGGTAAACGCCCAGCCTTTTTTACTAAGACCCGTAGAATGCGTCAGCATTACTCGATTATTGTAATTACGGTTGGAGGCCGCATAACTAAACTGTGTTTGTGCACGCTGCTTACTGGCACGTGCATCAATATTCGTGTTACCGCCAATATCGCCAAATGTGAAAGTACTAGTACGCAAACCCCAGGAAATATCACGGTTACGCATCACATCATTCAACCCGCCCCATAAACCAAATGGAGTAAACCCATTATCCAAATTATCCATGGGGATTCCATTCAAAAAAGTACTGAAGTGATCATTCTCGTATCCTCGAATTCTAAAACGAACGGCACTAAAATTGAAAGAAGCTGCAGAGAAAAAAGGATCCCGCCCTGCTGTCAACAAGGAAGAAACATTCTGTCCACCTGCATCCCCCATATCCCCTTCATCAAGGGTAATGGTAGGGATATTATCCAGCAAAGCATCTTTTACCTCATCCAGAATCGCAGTATCCTTTCTGGCGGTAGAGTCAACCTGCGCAAATGAGATATGCTGAAAACAGAGAAGAATTGTAAACAACGCAACAATACGCATGCAGTATATTTTAAAGGTGGAGCGAAGTTATTGGCTAGTTATAAACTGAATATTAAAAGTTAAACACATTTTAAGCAACAAATAGGCGCCCTGCAGCGAAAGGAAGTTGTAGTTTTAGGGCCCTGTTTGAAATAATTATGAAAAAATACCTACTTCTACTGCCGCTGTTCTTTTTATTTGTTACATGCCAAGCTCAAAAAAAACAATACAAATCAGCGATCATAGGATTTTACAACCTGGAAAATCTCTTTGACACCATCGATAACACGTTGATCAACGATGAAGAATTTCTACCCAGTGGCATTAGAAATTATAATACGGCCATTTACCGAGACAAGCTTACAAAGCTCGCTTCTGTTATTGCACAAATGGGCACAGCTTATACCCCAGATGGCCCAGCAATACTTGGTGTTGCAGAAATTGAAAATGACACCGTACTCAATGACCTTATAAAAGAGACACAGCTTAAAAAAAGGAATTATCAATTTGTGCATTATGACTCAAAGGATGCCCGCGGTGTTGACGTGGGACTCCTCTACAATCCAACCTATTTTTCAGTAATTGCAAGCGATAAATTGTTTGTATCTCTTCCAACTGGATCAAAAGATGCCTACTACACAAGAGACATTCTTTGGGTGAAAGGAAAATTAAATGGGGAATTAATCCACTTGTATGTGAACCACT
>CAINBK010000317.1:0-2120 GCA_903846615.1 uncultured Bacteroidota bacterium | reverse complement strand
TGATTCAAGTTTCATCCCTAAAACGCGGGTATAAAAATCGATACATTCAGCTTCCTTGGCTGTAGTAAGAACGAGATGGTCTAAATGATCAATCATTCGTATATCTTAATGCGCCACATACAAAAAAACCACCCGAAGGTGGTTTTGGCATCTCTTGGTGGACTGGAATAAATGGCTGCTTTTTAACTATTGGCATGCCTAGCACGAATGGCTTCACCGATACTCCTGTTCAAAAGTGTGACCTACGACTTAATAAATTAGATCAACGATCGTAGTCACTAGCAAATTGGTGATTTGTATCTCGATGATGAGCCTCATCATTTCGGACAGCAATCACAACATCACGCAAGGTTGCAGTAGAGTCAAGTTTCCAATAATCGATAGCGATCTTAGGCGCCGAAACATTGGGTATGCGTCCCTCATCAATTTCTTTTAAATATTCGGTATAGGAGTAGACGGCCTCTTCCTCAAAATACCCGACTATACGATGTGCCGTTCTTGGGAAAAACACATAGATAATGAAAAAGAAATTCCAGAAAATGGCTTGTGTAATCAAGACCAAATAGCGCTCAAACAAATTGGGCTTTGCAATCTCGATAAAGGTCATTAAATGCATTCTTTCATTCTCAGCCTCGGCTAAAAGCGTACGAATCTTTGGTCCATAACCAACTTTCATACTACGTAGGCTGGTTAAATGAGTCCACATACCAGCAACCATTCCCGGAACTCCTGCGACTGTTTCCAGGATAACAGCTCGGTGCCCATAGCGTTTCTTAAAAAAAGTATCGGCAAAAAAACGCATGCCTTTAGTAAAAAATAGAGCAACTCGATCAGAAAATTGAATGGGGGTGTAGTGGATGATCTCTTTCATATTAAATACTTTAAGTGTTTTTTAGCTTTTGTGCCCGCAAGTTGCTGTTTTGCTTACTCAGGGCTTAAGTATTTGGCCTGCCCAGCACGATTGGCTTCGCCGATACTTCGTGTTCGAACGTGCGACCTACGCCTTAGAAGAAATCGTGGCTGCTGGAATGTCTATACATTTCAATGACTTAATCGCATAAATCGGGACTGTGTAATAAACTGTGCAATGCCTAAACAGTATGGGTTGGAATTATTTTTTATCGCTAATCTCAATTTAAGGCCAAGTTACGGGCTCAATTTCAGTTTAAGGGACTCGCTGAGATTGCGACGATCTCAGCGTTGTTGTCGAAGAACCTGGTCAAGAAGAATACTTTTAATCAAGTTTGATGTTCGCAGTTCTAATTAGGTTTCCCCAGCGTGCGCTTTCGGTGGAAATATAGGTTCTAAAAGCACTTGGCGTCATCGTTCTGGGTTCAGCGCCTATCTTTGCGAACCGATCAGAAACGCCTTTATTATTCATGCTCAGAGTGACTGCATCATTAAGCTTTTTGACAACATCAGCGGGTAAATTCGCGGGCCCGACTAGGCCAAATGCAGTCGGCACATCAAATCCGGGATAACCTTGCTCCGCCACTGTCGGAACGTCCGGCAGGAGCGCGGCTCTTCCAGCAGACGTGATCGCGATAGCTTTAAGTTTGCCGCTCAGAACGAACTGACCTGATGCAGTGAGAGAGCTTTCGAAGGCTACTGGTACCACGCCAGCCAGTAAATCTTGCGCAGCTGGAGCAGTGCCTTTATACGGAATGTGGTTCAGTTTTATGCCGGCCACAGTCTGTAAATATTCCGCCGCTAAATGCGGAGCGGTGCCGGTCCCAGAGCTTGCATAAGATAGCTTTCCCGGATTATTCTTTGCGTAGCTGACCATTCCCTTCAAATCGCTGAAAGGCGCCGAAGGATGTGCAAGGATGGCTCCTTTAGCAACCCCCACTAAACTGATCGGCGTGAAATCCGTTTCTGCCTTGTACGGGAGTTTGGAGTAAAGATGCGGCGAGATCGTCAAACTACTGACGGCAATCATCCCGATTGTGTAGCCATCATTGGGCGACTTGGCAACGATATCAGCGCCGATGTTGCCGCCAGCTCCCGGGCGGTTGTCCAAGACGACAGATTGGCCCAACGATTCAGTAAGAGTACGCGCCAGTTCGCGCCCCATTATGTCCGCAGGACCACCTGGAGCAAAAGGAACAACCAGTTTTATT
>CAINBK010000316.1:0-4944 GCA_903846615.1 uncultured Bacteroidota bacterium | reverse complement strand
TCAAAATAGAAAAAAATCAGTGGCAAAATTTGGAAAATTCATCCCTAACACCATACCCCAAATTATTGCCCCGATTCGACTAAAAATAGTTCATCTTTGTGCCTGTTTCAGGATAAAAACCTGACCTATGCCTCAAATTATACAAGTACGTGTAAAGCCCGCCGAAGCGGCCGCTGACCTCTTCCTTAAACAGCTTATTTCCCAGCATAAAGGGGTGCCCTTAAGTAGCATTCAAGGCTTTGTCATCCTTAAAAAGTCTATTGATGCCCGTGGAAAAACAACGTGGGTAAACCTTACACTTCAAGCCTTTATCAACGAACCCACTGAAATAAGGCCTCTACGTACCTTTTCGTTCAAGGATGTTTCTAAAGCACCAAAGCAAGTTATAATTATAGGAGCCGGACCTGCAGGTTTATTTGCTGCTCTTCGGCTACTTGAAGCAGGCATCAAGCCAATTATCCTGGAAAGAGGCAAAGATGTCAGGGCCCGGCGCCGGGATCTGGCTGCTATGAATCGGGAAGGCGTGGTAAACCCTGATAGCAACTATTGTTTTGGAGAAGGAGGAGCGGGCACCTATAGTGATGGAAAACTTTATACCCGAAGCCAGAAAAGAGGGGATGTAAACAGGATTCTAGAGCTTTTTGTACGGTTTGGAGCGGACGAACGAATACTTTACGAATCTCACCCACACATTGGAACAAATAAACTACCGCATGTAATTACAAAGATGCGGGAAGCTATTCTGGAATTTGGAGGAGAGATCCATTTTGAGCAATGTATTAATGAACTGAAAATAATCGATGGGAAACTAACAGCTGTTTGGACTAAACAAGGGAACAGTTTTTCAGGCGATGCATTTATTCTGGCTACGGGCCATTCCGCTCGTGATATTTTTGAATTACTTCATCGGAATAAATTAGCCATCGAGGCTAAATCCTTTGCGCTTGGGGTTCGCGTAGAACATCCCCAGCAACTAATTGATAGAACACAATATCACTGTGAAACCAGGGATCCCTTTCTCCCCCCGGCTGCCTATAGTTGGGTTGAACAAGTAAACGGCAAAGGCGTATTCTCTTTTTGCATGTGTCCCGGAGGAATAATTGCGCCTGCTGCCACGGCACCTGGAGAATTGGTGGTAAACGGCTGGAGCCCTTCCAAAAGAAACAACCCCTATGCCAATAGCGGAATTGTAGTAAGTGTAGACATGGCAGATGTAAGAACTAAAAATAATTTGCAGGACCCACTTGCCTTATTGCGTTTTCAACAGCAGGTAGAACAATTAGCTTTTAAAGCAGGAGGAGGAAACCTGCAAGCACCTGCACAGCGCTTAGTTGATTTCTGTGAAAATCGATCAAGCATAAATCTGCCCTCCTGCTCTTACGTACCCGGCATCGTATCCGTCAACTTGAAAGAAATTCTTCCTTCATTCATTCATGAGCGATTACAATTAGGATTTAAACAGATTGCTCAAAAAATGAGAACCTACTATACAAATGATGCTGTGCTGGTAGCCACTGAATCGCGAACTTCATCACCGGTCAGAATTCCCCGTGACGCCGAGAAACTGCATCATCCGCAGGTATCCACCTTATTCCCCTGTGGAGAAGGAGCCGGCTACGCAGGCGGAATAGTAAGTGCAGCCATGGATGGAGAACGAGTAGCAGTGGCCATTCTCCAGCAATGGGGAATAAAAACCACTCCCCCCTCTTCATCACCATCGGTGTAATACAATATTACCTTGCAATAATTCAACCTAATTTTGAATGCAACCAACAATTATGGATTCAATCTTATCACTTAAAAACTTACGCAAGCACTTCGAGTCACAAAAAGCTGTGGATGATATATCCCTTGAAATTGAACGTGGACAAATTTTTGGCTTGCTGGGTCCCAACGGAGCAGGAAAAACAACCTTGATCCGCATGATCACAGGAATCTTCTACCCCGATCAGGGCGAAATATTTTTTGACGGCAAAAAATTTGACCCGCAACTTGATGTGGCAAAAATCGGATACATGCCAGAGGAGAGAGGACTCTATAAGAAAATGAAAGTGGGTGAACAGGCACTTTACCTGGCACAATTAAAAGGCCTAAACAAACAAGCGGCCAAACAAAAAATTGAGAACTGGTTTGGAAGATTTGGAATGGAAAGCTGGTGGGATAAAAAAGTGGAAGATCTTTCAAAAGGAATGGGACAAAAACTTCAGTTTGTGACTACGGTGCTGCACGATCCCAGTTTGATAATTTTGGACGAACCATTCAGCGGACTGGATCCCGTGAACAGTAATTTAATCAAGGACGAAATATTTCGATTAGCACAGCAAGGCTCCACGATCATTTTCAGTACACACCGCATGGAGCAGGTAGAAGAAATTTGTAACCACATTGCACTGGTGAATAGAGGAAAGAAAATTTTGGATGGCACTGTCCAAGAAATAAAACAACACTACAAACAACATCAGTACAGCGTAAGCGGGCATGGAATAGAGAAATTATCGCTGGACCAGGCTCCGTTTACCGTAGTAAGTCAAAAAGAAAACACACTTGTTATTCAGATTGCTGCGCAAAATAATTCTTCTGATGTACTACGCTTTTTATTGGACCGAAATATTCAGATCAATGCTTTTCAAGAGCTGTTGCCAAGTCTGAATGATATTTTTATTCAACTGGTAGGAAACACCCCCACTGCACGCACTTTCGAAAAAATTTAAGCGCATGAAAAAGACTTGGATTATCATAGAAAGAGAATATCTCACAAGAGTTCGCAAAAAAACATTTGTGATCTCTACGCTTTTATTTCCCCTGCTGTACGTAGCCTTGATCGGTGGTATGGGATTCATTGCTGAAAAAAGCAAGGAGACACTAACGGTTGCCGTTATTGACTCCTCTGGTTATTTTACCCAAGAGGCCATTGAAGCGGAAAACCAAGTAGACCCTAGTTCGTCGCTTGTGCTCTTAACAAGTGCACCACAACAAAACAACAAGGAGGAAGAAAATGGCTATGATGGATATATTGAGATTCCATCACTGAATTGGCAGCAAGGAACAGACTCGCTTATTTTTAAAACATACAAATCATACGGAAGTGCTTCAACAGGTGTTGTAGAGGCTAAACTAAATAGGATCTGGAGACGTATCTTAAACGACAGTTTACAATTGGACCTGAGTAAACAAGCTATCCTGGCTCAAAGTAAAATTGGCCTTGTTACAAAAAATATTAGTGACGAACAGGCCAACAGTGCTACTGCCGAAGGCATTGGCTATTTCGCAGGATTCTTGGTGTACTTTATTTTATTGATCTATGGTTCACAGGTGATGATGGGAGTGATGGAGGAAAAAACAAATCGAATTGCCGAAGTAATTGTCTCTTCGGTTCGTCCCTTTCAAATGATGTTAGGCAAAATTTTAGGAATTGGTGCCGTAGCGCTTACACAATTTCTGATCTGGATTGTGTTTGTGTTTGTAGTGTACAATGTGGGAGTCAAATCAGGCACATCCATGGGATTTATGGCTGAAGCAGTAGGCGGAATACAGCGAATGATTGGTTCTGTTAATGTACCGTTGATTTTAGGATGTTTTGCTTTTTATTTTCTGGGAGGCTTTTTCTTTTATGCTTCACTCTATGGTGCTATTGGTAGTGCGGTCAATGAAGATATGCGCGAAGCACAATCACTTAGCTTTCCCGTGACCATGTTGGTTATTCTATCCATTGCCATTATGACCGCAGCCGTTGCCAATCCTACCGGACCCATTGCAGTTTGGGGTAGTATTATTCCCTTCTCCTCTCCTATTGTAATGATGGCGCGTATACCTTATGGCGTACCCGGCACTGTTCCAATTTGGCAATTAGTTCTCTCCATGGCTTTACTGATTGCAGGCTTTTTATTTACCGTTTGGTTTGCCGGGAAAATATACAGAACAGGTATTTTAATGTATGGCAAAAAAGTAACCTGGAAGGAAATGATTCGCTGGGCATTCACCAAAGGATAATTTCTACCTGGTGATGAAGGGTTCTTGCATCGCCTCCTGGAATTCATTCCAAATGTCTTCGACAATTTGATGGGCTGGTAATATGGCATCCAACAAAGCGCTTACTTGACCAATTTCAAGTTCGCCTTCTTCTAAGTCACCCTCGAACATCCCTTTTTTTGCGCGACCCTTTCCTAAGAGCTGAGACAATTCTTCTTCAGAGGCGCCACGTTCTTCAGCTTCTTGTACCGCTTCAAAAAATTTATTGTGTAACAGACGAACAGGAGTCAATTTTTTCAAACTCAATTGCGTTTCACCCTCGCCTGCTTGAATCACGCGATTTTTGAAATTTATATGAGTAGAGGCTTCCTCACTGGCCACAAAGCGAGTACCTACTTGTCCTCCTTCTGCTCCCAATGCCATGCATGCAAACAATTGACGACCCGTTGCAATTCCACCGGCTGCAATCACTGGTATTTTTACTGCTTTACAAACAGCCGGAATCAATACCAACGTGGTTGTTTCTTCACGGCCATTATGTCCACCTGCTTCAAACCCCTCGGCAATAACTGCATCACATCCGGCTGCTTCTGCTTTGCGAGCAAACTTGCTTGAACTTATTACATGCAACACCTTCATCCCTTTTGATTTTAGATACGGCGTCCACGCAGCAGGATTACCGGCAGAAGTAATTACAATGGACACTTCTTCTTCGGCTAAAACTTCAATTTGTTGTTGAATACCAGAATAGAGTAAAGGAAGATTTACTGCAAATGGTTTGCTAGTGGCGGATTTGCATTTTTGAATATGCTCGCGTAATAATGCAGGCGTCATAGAACCCGCTCCAATTACACCCAAACCACCACTATTACTAACGGCAGCAGCTAAACGCCAGCCACTGGTCCAAATCATACCCGCCTGTATAATGGGGTAATCAATCCCTAACAATGTTGTAACACGATTGGAAAATGGCTG
>CAINBK010000315.1:0-6391 GCA_903846615.1 uncultured Bacteroidota bacterium | reverse complement strand
CTAGAAAAACGGAGGTTATTGCGCCAATCACAAGAAATGTTCTGTTTTGTCGGATGGGACCGATTTCCTCGAGTTCTCATGCATAACGAATCTGGCTTTCTTTCACGAACGGACTTTTAACACCAATTTGCCAATCTGGAGTTAGACCGGTTTTTTCAAACTCATTGCAACCCGTTGGATACTTTGCACTGGTCTGGTGTGCTTGTTGGTATATTTCAGGGTGAATATGGTTGATTGTGTATGATTTTGTTTCTCTAATGTTTTCAAGCGTATGTGGGGCTGCTTCAACTGGCCGGTTCACAAAGCCAATTAAGGCAGGGTCAGCGCCTAAATGAACAATATTGCTGAAAATGGCAAGATTTGGAATTCCAGATAGACTAGCCGTGCCAATCAAACTCACGCTTTTGAAGCCACTCAACGAATTAATAAAATTCCCTCGATAAAACCGATCCCAGGTTTTTATTTGGTTTATTGATAGCTGTTCCATGTCAGCTATAACATAAAAAAAACAGAAAGGTTATATCAAAAAGTATAGTTTATTTTCGAGTGATGTCTTGGCTAACTGTACAGAATTTAGATAAAGTATACAAGGAGGAAAGCGTAATTGATCAGCTAAGCTTTTCCATCAATCGAGGAATAAAGTTGGGTATTGTAGGGGAGACGGGAGCCGCCAAAACAACGCTACTAAAAATTATTGCCGGGCTGTTGCAGGCAGATGGGGGGCAGGTTCTGCTCGATGGAGTTAAGGTTAATGGGCCTGAGGATCAATTATTGCCAGGTCACCCCGCAATCGGGTATGTAAGCCAACATTTTGAATTAAGGAATAATTACAGGGTAGAGGAGGAGCTTGAAATGGCTAGCAATATTGACATTCGGAAAGCTGCTTATATTTTTTCAATTTGTCGAATTGATCATTTGTTAAAGCGAAAAACGACTGAACTTTCTGGAGGGGAACGTCAACGAATTGTCTTGGCAAAAACATTGGTTAAAAATCCCTCTCTGCTTTTGCTGGATGAACCTTTCTCCAACCTTGATCCGGCTCATAAAAATCAAATGAAGGGGGTATTGGATGAACTTGCCGCTACTTTATCATTAACGATGGTGCTAGTTTCCCATGAGGGGTCAGATTTATTATCCTGGGCTGATAGCCTACTAGTTTTACACCGAGGAAAGATTGTGCAATTTGGAAGCCCAGCCGAGCTCTATTTTAATCCTGCTAACCCTTATGTGGCAGGTCTCCTAGGGCCTTTTAATCAGATTGAAGAGACTGATTCTGCTTTACTTAATCAGCTTTTTTTTACTTCTTCTTCAGTTAAATTTCCACTTATTGTCAGACCTACACAGTTGGTCTTGTCGGCCCAGAAAAATGAGGGTGTAATGGGAACGGTACATGAATCCTTTTTTATGGGTGGATATTGGCTAGTACAGGTTGTTGTGTTTGAAAAAATTATCTGTGTTCAAACATTAAATAGTCCTTGGGCGCCCGGTACGCCTGTTTGGATCTCGTCGATTGAACCGGTTTGAAACTTCTCACAATTTTTCGTGTCCATGTGAATAACTGGGGTCTGTACGACCCCCTCAGTTTGGGTATTTCCTGCTAAATTCGCCAATAAGATAAAAAGTTTGAACTGTGCGATTAAAGACATTAGAAATCAAGGGATTCAAGAGTTTTGCGGATAAGACTGTCATCAATTTCGACGATAGTGTTACAGGTATCGTTGGGCCAAATGGATGCGGAAAATCCAATATTGTGGATAGCATCCGATGGGTTATTGGAGAACAAAAAATTAGCCATTTAAGAAGTGAAAATCTAGATAGCCTGGTTTTTAATGGATCCAAGACTCGATCTGCAAGTGGTCTTGCAGAAGTCAGTTTAACCTTTGAGAATACACGAAATCTACTTCCTACTGAGTTTAGTACTGTTACCATTACCCGAAAGTTTTATAAAAGTGGGGAGAGTGAGTATCGTTTAAATGATGTGCAATGCCGGTTAAAAGATATTCAGAATCTATTCATGGATACTGGTGTCACTACAGATAGCTACGCCATCATTGCGTTGGATATGGTGGACGATCTTATCAAGGATAAGGATAACAGCCGACGCAAAATGTTGGAGCAAGCTGCAGGAATATCTATTTACAAAACAAGAAAAAAAGAGGCGAAGTCCAAGCTAGAGGCTACAGAGCAAGACTTGGCACGTATTGAGGATCTTCTTTTCGAAATAAATAATCAATTAAAATCGCTAGAGAGTCAAGCAAAAAAAGCTGAGAAATATCACGAAATCAAAAATGAATATCGTGAAGTAAGCATAGAGCTGGCAAAAGCTTCTTTAGAAGGATTCAATCTTTCATATAAGGACCTAAACGAACAGCAGGAGAAAGAGACTGATCGCAGGCATCAACTGGAGGCTACTATCGCAACACAGGAAGCTGCACTTGAAACGGAAAAGCTTCACTTTCTTGAAATGGAGAAAAGTCTTCAACAGCAACAGCAGGCATTTAACGAGTTACAGCAGGTACTTCGCTCTAAGGAAAATGAAAAGAACCTGGCTGCCCAACGGATAGAGCATCTGAAAGAAAAAATGTTGTCCTTGCAACAATTTTTAGATCGTGCAGATGGGCAGCAAAAGGGCATGCAGGAGAGCATGACTTTTACTACACAACAAATTAAAGAGGAAGAACAAGTGCTTGTTCGCCTTCAGGAGGAGCACCATCAACTTGAACGAGTTGTTAACGAAAATAATGCTCAATTGGAGCAGGCTCGTCAGCAAGTAGAATCTTCCAGACTTGCCTATCAACAAACACAACGAAAACAGTTTGATGCGGAGAAGACGGTTGCTGTTGCAGATACATCTGTAGCAAACTTACAAAGGGCGCTGCAGCAACTGGAGTCTGAGCAAGAGCACCGGGAGTCTCAAACTTCCCAACTATCTGTAGAGCGAGAGCACAAAGAGAAATCGCTAGAAATTAAAAAGACTGATTTAGATCAACTTCAGCAGCATCAGGATCGCACCAAGGAGCAAATATTGCAAACTCAGGCAATACTTGAACAGCTCAGGGGTGAACTTGCAGAAGAGAGTCGTAAGCTGGATGCGAAGAAAAACGAATACGATTTGCTTAAAAGCATGATTGACTCAATGGAGGGCTATCCAGAGTCGGTTAAATACTTGCATAATAATCCTTCTTGGAAGTCTAATGTTCCTATTCTATCTGATGTTATTTATGTGAATGAGGAATATAGACAAGCACTTGAAAATGTATTGGAGCCCTATTTAAGTTATTACGTTGTAGATAATTTAGCAGATGGCTTATCTGCCATCGAGTTGTTGGATGCTAACAAAAAAGGGAAGGCAAACTTCTTCTTGTTGGATCAGATCAATGCTTTTGCTTCATCGGATTCTATCTCATTGGAAGGCGCAACCGATGCGCTTGCTGTAATTGAAGTTGAAGAGCGCTATAAAAATTTGGCTTCTCATTTGTTGGGAAATGTTTTTATAGCAGATAGTCAAGATGTATTACAAAACAGTCAGGGGCAAATTATTATTGAGAAAAGCGGTCGGTATGTAAAAGGAAAGTTTTCGCTTTCTGGTGGAAGTGTTGGTGTTTTTGAAGGAAATAAAATTGGACGGGTCAAAAATTTAGAGAAGCTACTTCAGGTTGTCCAAACACAAGGAGAAAAAGTAGAAAGTCTACGTGCTGACATTCAAGTTCGTCACAACGAGGTTATTGCTTTTAATGAAGATTTAAGAGAAACGGCACTACGCCAAACTGAGCGAGAGATCTTGCAGTTAACCAATGAAGTTTTTGCGCTTCAAAATAAGCTTGAGAATATTGCAGCATCTCAACTCACAGGACAACAACGTCAAAATGAAATTCGCCAACAAATAGATCAGACGCTGCAGTCTGTGGCAACTGTTCGGAGTGAATTAACTGATTTAACTACACAGTTGCAGGAAAATTCACAACGTTTACTAGTAGCTGAGGAGGCTTTTCGTGCTGGAGAATCGGCTTATCAACAAGCTTCAAGACAGTTTAATGAATTCAATCTTGGTGTTTCGAGACAGCAAAGTAAAATTGCTTCATTACAGCAGGAGTTTGAATTTAAGAATAGCCAGCTCACTGATTTGTTGGCTCAAATTGCTGATAGCACTACGCAAGTAAAAGAGACGTTGCAATTGAAAGAAGAATCGATGCTTGCCCTCACTGCAATCGAGCAAACTTTAGCAGATTTGCTTCGCGAAAAAGATCAACAAGAGAAGCTGTTGAATACTGCGGATCAATCGTACTATAATCTTCGCAATCAATTATCCGAGAAAGAAAGTACCATTCGATTGCAGATTAAAGAAAAAGAACAGGTTGAATTTTTGTTGGCGGCTATTAAGGATAAGCTTAACGATTTAAAGCTCCAATTAGCCGGGATGAAAGAGCGAATGAATGTTGAGTTTCGTTTAGACTTAGAGTCAATTTTAGGCGAGTCGCGAGCTACTGAAACTCCTTTGGAGGAATTGCAAGCATCTGTTGAGCGTATGAAGAAGCGGCTGGAAAATCTGGGTGAAGTAAATCCTACAGCCATTGAAGCTTTTACAGAAATGAAAAAGCGCTATGATTTTATTCTGGAACAAAAAACTGATTTGGTAACGGCCAAGGATAGTTTGTTAAAAACGATAGAGGAAGTTGAGCTTACGGCAAATCAAAGATTTCTTGACACGTTTGAACAAGTTCGTGCCCATTTCCAGAAAGTCTTTAAAACCTTATTTACGGAGGATGATCATTGTGATCTTGTACTTGAGGATCCTTCCAACATTGCCGAAAGTGGAATCGATGTAGTGGCAAAGCCCAAAGGCAAACGACCTACCTCGCTTACACAGTTAAGCGGTGGAGAAAGGACGCTTACTGCTACAGCTTTATTATTTGCCATTTACCTGATTAAACCAGCGCCTTTTTGCATACTTGATGAGGTGGATGCGCCATTGGATGATGCCAATGTTGGAAAGTTTACCAATATGATTCGTCAGTTCAGTGAAAACTCCCAGTTTATTATTGTTACACACAATAAAACAACCATGAGTACAGTGGATGTAATTTATGGAGTAACGATGCAAGAGCCTGGTGTAAGTAAATTGGTTACTGTTGATTTTAGGAACTTACAGTAATATTTTGCCATTTTTATGATTCAAAAAGGACTCCTTTTTGTCTTTTTCTCTTGCTATTCTTTTTATAGCGTAGCACAGGGACAGCCGGAAGGTTTGTTTCTAGGTTCAAAAGCTCCGGACTTCAAAACAGTTGATCAGTTTGATAGATCCTTGCATTTGCGCGAGTTTGCTAAAAAAAAGCCTGTGCTACTTTTATTTTACCGTGGGTATTGGTGCCCACATTGTACTCGATTACTTACCCGATTGCAAGATTCGCTTTCCTATTTTACTGAAAAAGGGGTAACCGTGGTTGCTATTTCTCCGGAGTCAAAAGAAAGTCAATTAAAAACGCTGGAGAAAACCAAAGCAGGGTTTTCGCTTGTTCAGGATTCCGCACTTTTAATTTCCCAGCTTTACGATGTAAATTATTTTCTATCTGATAACCAGTTAGCGCGCTATAGAAGTGGAGCAATTGACTTGATGAAGATTAATTATCCTAATCCTACTGCTTTACCAGTTCCATCCCTTTATGTGATTGGGAAGGACTATACCATCACCTATCGCTTTTTTGATCCGGAGCACAAGCGAAAAATAAATGTTGCTGAATTGATCCCGCTTTTCCAATAAATAGGGGCTGCTGATTCATTATATTTGCCCACACTAACCCATGGCAACAGAAAAAGAAAAAAAACAAGTAGCGTATACGGAGGATAGTATACAATCCCTTGATTGGAAACAACACATCCGGTTACGTCCGGGTATGTATATCGGCAAATTAGGGGATGGTTCTTCGCCAGATGACGGCATCTATGTGCTAATTAAAGAAGTTATTGACAATGCTATTGATGAGTATACGATGGGTTATGGTAAATCAGTTGATTTATCTATTGAGGACAAGGTTGTGACAGTCCGTGATTATGGCCGTGGAATCCCCTTAGGTAAAGTAGTTGATGTAGTCAGCAAGATAAATACGGGGGCTAAATATGATAGCAAAGCTTTCCAAAAAGCAGTTGGATTGAATGGGGTAGGTACAAAAGCTGTAAATGCATTAAGTGCTTCTTTTAAGGTTTCAGCTTTTCGTGAGGGGAAGGAAAAGACAGCTGATTTTTCAAGAGGCGAGTTAGTTAAAGAATATAAAGAGTCTAAAACTGAGCAGCCAAATGGAACCTTGGTAAGTTTTACCCCCGATGAATCCGTATTCAAGGGGTATCGGTTTATTTATGATTTTATTGAGAATCAACTTTGGAATTATGCATTCTT
>CAINBK010000314.1:0-2645 GCA_903846615.1 uncultured Bacteroidota bacterium | reverse complement strand
CAATCCTAAAATTGATAAGGGTGTGGATGTTTACACAAATTGTTTGGGTCTTCTTGATTCAGCTCTTGCAAACTTTGCAAAAACTGCAGCATCAAGCCCAACCAATGACCTTTATTACAACGGTAATAAAACGCGTTGGATTACACTTGCCAAAACACTCAAGTTAAAGGCATACATGACCACCCGTTTGGTGGATGCAGATGCAGGCAACAAGATTGCTGCAATTGTAACCGCTGGTGATATTATCGATACTGAAGCTGAAGATTTTGTGTTCCGTTTTGGTACTCAATTGGAAAACCCCAATTCTCGTCACCCTAAATACAATGACTGTTACCGTGCCTCTGGTGGTGTTGGTATTTATATCTCCAACTACCTTGCATGGGAAATGGTTACTGAAAAAGGAATGATTGACCCTCGTACTCGCTATTATTTCCGCCGTCAAATCACAGCAAGAAGTGGACAAACTTCCTCAGGGCAATTTATCATACCTGCAACTGCAGTTGCCTGCCAAGGTGCATTAAGCCCTGGTCATTACCCAACGGCAATGGCTTATTGTATGGCTGGAGACGGATACTTTGGTCGTGATCATGGCGATCCTTCTGGTATTCCTCCGGATGGTCAATTCCGCACGGCTTGGGGTATTTACCCTGCTGGAGGTGATTTTGATGCCTTAGCTGTTAATACAGGGTCTGCCTCTAGTGTGCAAGCTAGTATTGTTACACTGACTGGAACTCCTGGTGCAAGAGGTGCTGGTATTCATCCTATTTGGCTGTCCTCATATACTCATTTCTTGCTTGCTGAAGCACAGCTTGCTTTAGGAGGAACTGCTACTGCCGCACGCACTTTATTGGATGCAGGTGTACGTCAGTCAATCACCAAGGTTTTAAATTTCCCTGGTACTATGACTGTTACTCCCAATCCAAGTTTTGTTCCTTCTACTGCTGAAATAACGCAATATGTTAATGCTGTTTTAGGAGCATTTGATGCAGCTGCAACCAGTACTGCTAAATTGAATGTTGTAATGAAAGAATATCATATAGCTTCATTCGGTAATGGTATAGAGCCTTACAACAGCTATCGTCGTACAGGTATGCCTACCAATATGCAGCCCATGTTGAACCCTCAGCCTGGTCCGTTTATTCGCAGTGTTTGGTATCCAACCGACCACGTAACCCTTAACTTAAATGCAAAGCAAAAGACTGATAATACCGTAAAGGTTTTCTGGGATAACGGTTCAGCCACTTGTTTCTAAACGACTAAACAATTTCAAATGAAAGCAAAAATTTCTGTACTTGTTTCAGCCCTTTTAGCCCTTGTTTGGTTATCTGGCTGTACCGAGAAAACTGAAAATGACTTCGACCGTTTCATGGCGGGGTTATATACAGGTTCTTACCTCAAGGGTAAGGCAAATTTTGATCCAGGAACCAACACATGGACTGATCAAAGCGTTTTAGGAAATACGCTGGATGCTGGTAATTTGGCAAATGCTCGTGTGGGTGTTCGCGTACGTACTTGGGGAGATGACCCGGTTGTTACGGCAAACATCTATGTAGTTAAAAACACAAACGCTAATCAAACTGCTTGGCGCTTTATAAAGAAGTATACTATCGCTGATGGAGATACTAGTTATTTTGACATGTATGTTTCAGCACAGGAAATAGCCACTGCTCTTGGTTTGGGGTTGAATGTAAATGCTGGAAACTTTGCTCCAGGTAGTATTTTCACTTGCTATGTGGAGGCAGTTACTAAGGCTGGCAAAAAATACACCATCAACAACTCCAACTTTACTGGAAGTGGAGCTAACTTTTACTACTCTGTATTTTCTTTCAGAGCGAGTGTAGTTTGTCCATTCAATCCAGCTGCAATGCCAGGCAACTACGTAGTAGTTACTGACCAATGGGAAGACTGGTCTCCTGGTGATGTAATTCCAAGCCCGATTACTGCAACAACAGCTACCTCTATGTCTACTTTTGGAATTTATCCTAATATGGCATATCCTGGCGCTAATAGTCCTCAAACTTGGACCATCAACGTTAATGCAAGCACTGGTGTAGCAACTGTTACCAATCAGTATTATGGTAAATACAGCACTAGTCCCTCAGCTACACAGTATGCTGTATCAACAGTTGGAACTGGAAACTTTATTTTCTCTTGTACTAATCCAGTTGTGATGACTATGTTATTGAACCATCACGTATTTGGTGCTCCAACAGTTTCAGCTGGTCAGTATGTGCTAACTCTAAGAAAGCAGTAATTTCTGCTCGCATGATATTCAAAAGAAAGCCTCCAATTTGGAGGCTTTCTTTATTAGTAAGCATTAGCTTTTTGAGGGGAATTTTTGCTGGTACTCTTTTTTATTCAGCACCTGTCCTTTTACTCGAAGCACATAGATATTGTCGCTGCCTTTTAGTTTTAAATAAATCTCTTTTAAAAAAACTTCCTCGGCACCCGCATTATAGGTGACACTCAATTGTGCTTGCTGGCCAGGGGCTATTGTATTGCTACTGATTTTTGGAGTAGTACAACCGCAACCCGCCCAAGTTTTTTCTATTTCAACCTTTTTCTTGCCGTTATTGGTAATTGTAAATGAACAGCTGGCTGGTACACCTAATTGCAAGAACCCAAAATTATGAACCCCTTTATTG
>CAINBK010000313.1:0-3588 GCA_903846615.1 uncultured Bacteroidota bacterium | reverse complement strand
GTAAATTCCTGTTACCTCTTTTTCATGATCAAGTTGTACCACAAGTGGCCAGGGGGCTACATCCAACATGCGTGGTGGAGGAATTTCCATGGTAACTGGCAGGTCACCAAAAAGTGTGTTAGCAGCGCTTGCTTGCTGCTGTCCCATGACCTGACCATATCGCATTATTTTTTCAAGCCCTGTTACATCTTCGCCTGAGGCAACAGTAAAATACTGTGCACGATGCAGGGAAGGAAAGCAATCAAAGCTGCCTGCATAAGCCAAACTCTCCAATGTTTTTTTATTAACTGATCGCTGGTTAATTCTTTTAATGAAGTCAAAAATATCCTTGAATGGCCCTTTCTTGTTTCGTTCTTCGATGATATTCTCTACGGCCGCTTCACCAACGCCTTTGAGGCCACCAAGTCCAAATCGTATTTCTCCTTTTTTATTTACGGCGAATCCTTTTAAGGATTCATTGATGTCAGGCCCCAGTACATTAATTCCCATGCGTCTGCTCTCTTCCATGAAAAAAGTAATTTTTTCAATGCTGCCTGCATTATTGAGTACTGCCGACATGTATTCGGCAGGGTAGTGGGCTTTTAAGTAGGCCGTTTGGTAGGCAACATATGCATAGCAGGTCGAATGTGATTTGTTGAAAGCGTATTGCGCAAAGGCTTCCCAATCAGACCAGATTTTTTCCAGTCGTTCAGCTGGCAACAAGTTGGCGGTGGCGCCTTCGATAAACTGCTTCTTCATCTTGTCCAGCGTTTCCCTGTTCTTCTTACCCATGGCTTTTCGAAGTACGTCTGCGTCTCCTTTGCTGAAGCCTGCTATTTTTTGTGCCAATAACATCACCTGCTCTTGATAAACCGTGATGCCATAGGTTTCCTCCAGAAATTCTTGCATCTCTGGTAAGTCGTAGCTGATTGCTTCGCGTCCATGTTTGCGGTCTATATAGTTGGGGATATAGGCCATCGGACCTGGTCTATACAAGGCATTCATAGCAATCAAATCCTCGAATTGATCCGGTTTTAGTTCTCGCAAATATTTTTGCATTCCGGGGCTTTCGAATTGAAAAGTTCCTATCGTGGAGCCTTGTTGATAGAGCGTATATGTTTTAGAATCGTCTAGGGGAATTTTATCAATATCAATTTCAACGTTGTGTAATTGCTTAATTAGTGCAAGTGCATTTTTGATAATTGAAAGTGTCTTTAAACCCAGAAAGTCCATCTTGATAATACCCGCACTTTCAATATCATTTCCCTCAATTTGTGTAACCCAAAGTGGTGAGTCCTTGGCTGTAGCAATAGGGATCAGGTCTGTTAAATCAGTTGGTGCAATAATTATACCTGCTGCATGGATGCCCGTATTACGTACGGATCCCTCTAGTCGCTCTGCTTCGCGAAGTACGCGGCCGGCAGGAATAGAGGGTTGTTTGTAAAACTCTCTCAGTTTTTTCACATTTTCCAACTCGTCATTCGAAAGCGCCTCCTTTTCTTCAAGCGATTTTTCTCCTTCTTTTGATTTTAAGGGAGCGTGTAACACCCGTCTTAGCTCGATTCCTGGTTTTTCAGGAATAAGTTTTGCAAGTGCATTCGATTCGGGTAGCGGCATATCCATAACACGGGCAACATCTTTGATACTCATCTTTGCTGCCATCGTACCATAGGTAATAATTTGCGCTACCTGGTTCTTGCCATATTTTTCTACAACGTAGTCAATTACTTTTTGTCTGCCTTCGTCATCGAAGTCTGTGTCGATATCAGGCATGGACTTACGATCCGGGTTTAAAAATCGCTCAAAAAGTAAGTTGTATTTAATGGGGTCTATATTGGTAATGCCAATGCAATAGGCAACTACTGAGCCGGCCGCTGAACCACGTCCGGGCCCAATGAAAACTCCTTTTTCACGACCTGCTCTGATAAAGTCGCTAACGATAAGGAAATATCCAGCGAATCCCATTGTTTTGACTGTGAACAATTCAAATTCAATTCGCTCTTTTATCTCGGGTGTTACAGTCGTGTATCGTCTGCTAGCCCCTTCGTAGGTGATATGTTTTAAATATTCCCATTGATTGTTAGCGTCGGGTGATATTTTGTTCTTTCCAATAATCTCTTCCTTAGTGTGAATTTGAAATCTTTTCTCAACAGGAAAATTTGGGAGTAAAATATCTCGAGTCAGATTCAGCGGATCTACTTTGTCTACAATTTCATTCGTGTTATCTAAGGCCTCTGGGAGATCAGCAAATGCCTTGGCCATTTCCTCTTTTGTTTTAAAAAAGAACTGATCATTAGGAAAGGCAAATCTTTTATCCTTGATATTGATGTCATCGTCGGCAAAATCACGGATTGCGGGCGTTGCAAGTTTTTCGCCAGTATTTATACAAAGTAGAATGTCGTGTGCGGTAAAGTCATCTTGTTCTACATAGTGGCTATCATTGCTGGCAATTACTTTGACCTTATATTTTTTTGCGAAGCGTAACAGTACTTCATTGACTCTGTCCTGTTCCGCCATGCCATGTCGTTGTAACTCTACGTAAAAGTCTTCCTGAAATATGTTCAACCACCATTTGAATTCGTTCTCCGCTTCCTCTTCTCCCTTCCGCAAAATGGCTTGTGGTACAGATGCTCCCAAACAACAAGTGGTAGCAATGAGGCCTTGATGGTATTTTTGAATCAGCTCTTTATCAATACGCGGATACTTTCCATACATTCCTTCAACAAAACCCAATGAGGTTAGTTTGATTAGATTCCTGTATCCTTCTTCATTTTTGGCCAGTAAAATCTGGTGCATTCGCTTGTCGCGCTGCTCCTTGGTGAAGGTTTTTTGATGTCTATTTTCAGTGAGGTAAAACTCGCAACCGACAATTGGTTTAACTTTTAACTTTCCGTTAGCATCTCTGTTTTTGTGAGCCTCGGCAACAAATTCAAAAACACCAAACATATTGCCGTGATCACTGATAGCCATAGCTGGCATCTGGTTATTAATTGCTTTTTGGTACAGCAGGGGAATGGATGCGGCACCATCCAACAACGAATATTGCGTATGAACATGTAGGTGAGAAAACTGCATAGCGGGTTAGCAAAGTAGCTAATTTAGTTACCTTTGCAAAATCATTCACTAGACCACCTTGCGGCAACATTTTTCCCATATTTTTCCTGGGCTCCTATACGTGGGGCTGCTATTATCTGGATGTACCGTTGTTCAAAATTTAAAGGGTAAACTTCCGGTTTTGAAGGCCAAAAAAGCCGAACGCTCCACGCCGATGGCAATAACTAATACTTCCCAGCCACCCGTTTTCTTGGATGCTCTTCCCATCAAGCAGGTTGAGAAAAATAATCAACAGCCTCGGTGGGCCCTGAAGAATTCTTCTCCATTGACTTTCCCAGCCACTTCACCTGTCACCTTAGTAGAATCTCCCACAACTCCAAGGCTATTATCCCCAGCCTCTACCTCTACAGAAGGCGAAGTATCAGCCCTGCAGATGAAGTTTTCTGTATTACTTGAACAAGACTTGTTTTCGCTACCTGATTCCAGACTTTTAGCGGCAATTGATCCATGGATGGGTGTTCGATATAGAAGAGGAGGAACCTCTCAGCAAGGCAT
>CAINBK010000312.1:0-2881 GCA_903846615.1 uncultured Bacteroidota bacterium | reverse complement strand
GGCTATCTAGAATTTTGGGGGGAGGCTAACGATGGTAGCACTGATCAGTCTCTTTATAACTCCCCGGAACATCAGTTGAATGAACGTTGGAGTTTATTTACAGATTCCGCTACTTATTTTTTAACAGCAGATCCTTCTTCGGTACATCCCCGTTTGCAGCCTTTTGCTAATGTTATTCCAGTTGGCGCAACTCCCTTGTCCTATTTTATTCATACCCAGGATTTTTCATTTCGAGAAAGAATCAATGAAGGTGCTGCAGCGGTGGTAGGTAGCTATATCTATTCTTCTGCATTTGATCCTGGGGAAGGATGGAGTAGTAATGATTTATATGCAGGCCAAACGCGTTTGCTTGATTTTGGGTCGTTATTCCCAATCTTGACAGGAAATCTGCCGGTGCCAACATTAAAGTTGAATTTGGCTGGTAATGCTCCTAACAATAGGACTATTACTGTCAAGGCTAATAACCTTGAATTAAGAAGCCAGTTGCTGCAACAATTTTCAGTGGCTCGTTGGGAAATGGATGTTCCTTTAAATGAGTTAGCTACTGGCGAAGTACGCGTTGCAGTAAGTCCTCAGCAATCTGTATCCTCTGATCGAATTGTAATTGCTTCGGCAACCTTACAATACGCAAGACAATTTAATTTTGGGGGGCAAACTCGATTTCAATTCTCCTTGCCCGCAACATCAAGTGGTCAGTATCTCGAAATAGAAGGGGTTCAACATGGCGGAGTTGCACCTCTTTTACTCGACCTAACAAATGGGCAACGCTATGAAACTTTACTAACTTCTCAAGGTAAAGTAGCAGTTTATCTTCAATCAGCTTCTCAAATTAGAAAATTAGTATTGGTTAGGGCTTCTACTGCATCAGCCATTTCAACAATGGTTCCCCGAAATTTTGTGGACTATAGTCAGCCCGCTCGACAAGGAGATTATTTGATTGTATCTCATACAGCTTTGGAAAGAACTGCAACTGGTTTGCCTGTACTGGAGCAATACCGTGATTTTCGTGCATCAGTAGCAGGAGGCTCTTATAAATCGCAACTATATTTTATTGACCAGCTGGAAGATCAGTTTGCCTATGGAATTAAAAGGCATCCCAATGCTGTTCGTAATTTTATTCATTGGTCACGTCGACAGTTCAGTGCTCCCATCAAGGCAGTGCTGTTAGTTGGAAAAGGGGTTTTGTATACAGCTGAGAGAGGACAAGAAAATAATCCAGACCTAAATAAATTATCCTTTATTCCAAGTTTTGGTTCACCTGCATCCGATCTTTTATTAGCAACTGAATCGGGTGCTTTGATTAATCCTAAGGTGTCCATAGGAAGAGTTTCAGTCATTAGCGCTGAAGAGATTGCTGATTATTTGGAGAAGGTAAAGCAAGCTGAGCAGGTGGTTCGTGATAATACAATCCCTGCTGTTTCAAAAGCATGGACAAAAAATGTAGTGCATATCATTGGTGTGGGTGAGGAGGGTCTCGGTCAGGCAATCACCAGTTCAATGAATCGGTTTGCACGAGTGCTTCAAGACACATTCTACGGTGCGCGTATTCATACGTTCAGTAAACTCAGTCCTGCTCCTGTTGCGCAGCTTAGTGCACAGCAGATTTATCAGTTATTTGAAGAGGGGATTGGATTAATGACATATTTCGGACACTCCACCGCAAATACATTAGAATATAATCTTGATCATCCTTCGGGGTATAATAACCAAGGGAAGTATCCTTTCTACATTATGCTGGGTTGCAGGGCTGGAAATCTTTTCAATTTTAATCTTACTCGCCTGATTGAAAAGGAGACTATTTCTGAGCAGTTTGTTTTGGCACCACAACGTGGTGGAATTGCTACGATTGCTTCCACCAGTCTTGGATTGGTTAACTATTTAGAAATGCAAAATGAAGCATTTCTGAAGGCTGTAAGCAATACACACTACGGACAAACAGTTGGTGAATTAATGAACCAAGCGGCTTTACAAACTTTATCCATCGCTGGATCAGGTGATTTTTTGGCACGTGTTCATGCTGAACAAACTGCCTTGAATGGTGATCCTGCGCTTCGGTTTTATGCGACTAGCCCGCGTCCTGATTTTTTCATTCAGCCAGAGCAGCTTCGCGTGAGTCCATCTCCTGTTTCTGTTGCTGAGGGGCACTATAATTTAATGGTAGTTGTGCGTAATGCAGGTCGCGCAAATAGAGGACCGCTGGTACTTCAAATTAATAGAACTCTCCCCAACGGTGTTACAGAACTTTGGGAAAGGGATACCATTTTTGATCTCTACAATGCTGATACCATCCATTACCAAATTCCAATCAATCCAGCTCGTGACAAGGGGATTAATCAGCTAAGCGTTTGTATAGATCCGAATAATATTATTCCTGAGTTAAATGAGAATAATAATTGCAATTCAGTATCTGTATTGATAGTAGATGACGAACTGCGTCCTGTATATCCAAGTCCTTTTGCTATTGTCAATAAACCGGTAGCAATATTTAGTGCCTCTGCCGCATCATTTTTTGGAGCCTCCCGTACTTTTCGGTTTGAGCTTGATACCACTACATTTTTCAATTCTCCGCTGCTAGTTACAGCCACCGTTCAATCGGTGGGAGGTTTGGTGCAATTCAAGCCTGTAATTGCTTATCGAAATAATACTGTTTATTACTGGCGAGTTGCTCCCATATCCGCATCTGTTTCTCCAACTTGGAATCAGGCATCCTTTCTTTATCTGAATGGGAGTGCTACAGGAATGGGACAGTCGCATTTTTATCAACATTTAGCATCAGATACAGTAGGTCTTCGGTTAGATAGTGCATCTCGGCAATGGCGTTATGGGATACGTCAGAATAATCTCAATATTCGCAACGGAGTTTTTTTTACTGCTACAAGTG
>CAINBK010000311.1:0-10459 GCA_903846615.1 uncultured Bacteroidota bacterium | reverse complement strand
TATAGGCCTGTGGTTTTTCTATGAATAATTCAGGCACAAATCTGTCGACTACTTTTACGGTTTTAGTGAATGGTTTTGATCGGTCATAATACAATCTATTAAGGCCAGAAACTTCACTGGGTTTATTCCCCGATTCAAATCCTTTGAATGTATACTCTGTGAAACCTGTTTTGTCCAATTTCCATTTAATAGGGAACCGATCGGCCGAGGCCACGGCCTGTTTGGTCTTTTTGCGCAAATCCTGGATTTCTTTTGCGTTTTTTCCAGTGAATGCAACGAAGGTTTCCATTAATGCAAGGGTGGCCATTACTCGCTGGTCATAGGGCTTGAGCATATGCGTTTCAGGTACAAATGCAAAACTGTGCCATAGAGTGGCGTATCCGCTGGTATAACGGGGACTATCCCAATAAGTGCTCCATCCATTTTCAGGTTTATCTCCATACGCATTCACATAAGGAACCATATCAAATCCCTTTTCTTTCATCCCTGTATATAAAGCGGGTTCAAATTGTGACCTTAGAAATTGTTCCATCACGCCCCCTAGTTTACTGGGTTGGCTGGTGAGTAAGGTCATTACATGTTGATAGTCGGCTCCGTTGCTTACGTGGTTATCAATGAAAACGTCTGGATCGCATTCCTGAAAAATGGCACTGAATGATAGTGCTTCTTTGGAATCGCACTTGATAAAATCTCTGTTCAAATCGAGGTATTGTGAATTGCCTCTGGAACCAAATGCAACCGGACCATCCTGATCTACTCTAAAATTGGTACTTCTATTCAGGCAACCTCCAATATTGTATACTGGAATAATGGCTAGTACTATATGCTGAGGTAGCAACAATTTTTTTTCAATTACTTTTTTAGCGAGCAACATACTTGCATCAATTCCATCTGGTTCTCCGGGATGTATTCCGTTATTGACAAGTATAATTGTGGCCCCCGCATTTTTAGCGGAGTAGATAGAGGTGAATCCCTTGTTACTTAAGAGTGCCAAATGAAGCGGAAAGCCCGCATCGGTGGGCCCTTTTGTTTGAAGAGTCAGTAGGGGAGATGATTGATCTGCTTTTTTCCACCAGGCAATTATATCCTCATAGGTGGGCGATTCTTTTCCTTGTGTTTTTTCAAAATAAGTCAACAGTGGTGTCTGTGCATTACCAGCAACTAGTCCAAGAAGTAAACTAATTGCCACAGTAAGAAGTTTGCGCATAGGGTGCGTTTTTATAAAAATAAGGTAAATAAAAAAGGCACCTGATTAGGTGCCTTTTCAAAAATATTCTTTCAGTTATTACTTAGCAGCGTTCACTTTTTTAGCCAATTTGCTCTTTAAGTTAGCAGCCTTGTTCTTGTGGATAATTCCACGCTTGGCTAATTTGTCGATCATGGCAGCTACAGAAGGAAGTTGCTCCTTCATTTCACTGGTTCCAGCCGCTTTGAGGTCGCGGATAGCATTACGGGTAGTTTTTCCGTAATATTTGTTACGTTCGCGACGCTTGGCTGCTTGGCGAGCGTCTTTTTTGGTAGCACTATGATTAGCCATCTAGCTTTGTTTTAAGGGGGGCAAAGATAAGGAATAGCTCCTTTTTGACCAAATTTATCCCATCTCTCTGTACACTAATCCTTTAGAGGGCTTCCCAATTCATGTTTTTTGAACGATATTTGTGTCCCAAACCGGGGATATCTAACACCTTGACATTCATGAAGGATTTTTCCTACGTAACCCAATCGCATCCTGCTTACATGGAGAGCCTGTATCAGGAATTTGTAAAGGATCCACAATCTGTAGATCCAGACTTAAGAAAATTCTTTGAAGGTTTTGATTTTGCAGTAAATGCAGGGAAACTTTCTGTGGGCGCTTCATCTATCAGCACTGAGATGAAAGGCGAGAGCGTTTCAACTGATTGGCAGGCTGAGCTCAAAGTTTATCGACTAATCCTGGGTTACAGAAACAAAGGTCATCTGATTGCAACGACTAATCCAATTCGTACGCGTAAGGATCGAGGTGCGCATATACGTCTGGCAGATTTTGAATTGACTGATCAAGATATGGATCGGACTTTTCAAGTAGGGCAGTTAGTTGGTTTGAGCAATGCTACGCTACGTATTATTCTTGAAAAGTTGAATGCCTGTTATGCATCCAATGTTGGTGTAGAATATAAATACATTAGCGATCCTGTAAAAACAGATTGGATTACAGAAGCTATCGAAAATCGACTTTATCAGCCTTTGCCCTTGGAGCAGAAGCGTAGAGTTTTGGAAAAGCTCAATCAAGGTGTGATGTTTGAGCGTTTCTTACACACCAAGTATGTGGGGCAAAAACGATTTTCACTGGAAGGTGGAGAAACCACTATTGCAGCGTTGGACGCAATCATTAATACAGCAGCTTCGCATGATGTAAAGGAGGTTGTAATTGGTATGGCGCATCGAGGCAGATTAAATGTGCTTGCCAATATCATGGGGAAAACCTATGAATATATTTTCAGTGAATTCGAAGGAACTGCAAAGGTTGATCAAACCATGGGGAGTGGTGATGTAAAATATCACATGGGCTATGGCAGTGAAGTGAAAACAACACAGGATAAAAATATTAGTTTAAAGTTGATGCCTAATCCTTCTCACCTGGAGGCTGTTAACCCAGTTGTCCTTGGGTTTTCACGAGGAAAGGCTGATGTGATGCATACATCAAATTTTAATCAAATTCTTCCGATACTTATTCATGGAGATGCTTCTGTAGCGGGGCAAGGTATTGTCTATGAAGTATTACAAATGAGTAATCTTGAAGGTTATCATACGGGTGGAACCTTGCATTTTATCATCAATAATCAAATTGGGTTTACCACGGATTTTGAAGATGCGCGTAGTTCTGATTATTGTACTTCCCTGGCAGCGGCTATCCAGTCGCCGGTATTTCATGTGAATGGAGACGATCCAGAAGCAGTGGTTCGTTGTGTGGAGCTGGCAACAGCGTATCGTCAGCAGTTTCACCAGGATGTATTTATCGATATGGTTTGCTATCGCAGACATGGGCATAACGAGGGCGATGATCCTAAATTCACCCAGCCTCATCTATATCAGTTGATTGAGAAACATGCAAACCCTCGCGAGATATATATCAATAAACTTTTGCAACAAGGGGATACTGAGTTGCAGTCCTTGGCTCGTGAGATGGAAAAAAAATTCTGGCAGGATTTGCAAGAAAGACTAGATGAGGTAAAACAAAATCCCCTTCCTTATCAATATCAGCCACCTGAGTTAGAGTGGAAGAAGTTAAGAAGAGCTACTCCTGCAGACTTTTTAGGTTCACCTGATACGGCTGTACCTACGCCAGCAATAAAAGAAATGCTCACGGCTTTGCTCAGCTGGCCTTCCGATTTTAAGCCATTGAGAAAAGTTGAAAAAATATTGCAGGAAAAAACAAAACTTTTAGAGCAGGAGTCAAAAATTGACTGGGCTACTGCGGAGTTATTGGCTTATGCAAGTTTACTTCGTGAGGGTAAGGATGTTCGGTTGAGCGGACAGGATGTTCGTCGAGGAACTTTTTCACATCGACACGCAGTATTACGTGATGAAAGCAATGATAAGCCCTATAGTCGCTTGTCGGCTATCCCAGGCGCTACTGGCAAGTTTCGCATCTACAATTCACTATTGAGCGAATATGGTGTACTTGGCTTTGAGTATGGTTACGCGTTAGCCAATCCTCAGGCCTTGGTAGTTTGGGAGGCGCAGTTTGGGGATTTTGCCAATGGAGCGCAAACACTCATCGACCAATTTATAGCAGCGGGTGAACAAAAGTGGAACCGGATGAACGGGGTTACGTTGTTATTACCACATGGGTATGAAGGACAGGGGCCTGAGCACAGCAGCGCTCGTTTGGAACGTTTTTTACAGTTGGCTGCTGAATTGAATATTATTGTTACCAATGTCACTACTGCTGCTAATCTTTTCCATTTATTACGTCGGCAGTTGACATGGCCTTTTAGAAAGCCGCTAATCAACTTTTCTCCCAAAGCGAATCTTCGTCATCCCGGCTCTTATTCTGCACTGCAAAGTTTTACCAATGGTAAGTTTCAGGAAGTAATCGATGATGAAGAAGCGCAACCTGCACAAATCAAAAAGGTATTGCTTTGTGCTGGAAAAATTTATTTTGAGTTGATTGAGAAGCGAGAAAAGGAAGGAAGAAAAGATATTGCTATTGTTCGATTAGAGCAGTTGTATCCACTTCCTATGAATCAACTTGAAGCCCTTCAGCAACGATACGCTGGTGCTACTTGGTTCTGGGTTCAGGAAGAACCTCAAAACATGGGTGCTGCGTCTTATTTGAAAATGCAATGGCGCGGTGTAAACTTTGGGGTAATTAGCAGACAACCCTCCGCTTCAACTGCAACTGGCTACAACAAAATTCATATTAAAGAGCAAGCAGAACTATTGGAAACTGCATTTACTGTCTAATTAAGTAACCTTCTATGATAGAGATTAAAGTACCCACCGTTGGAGAGTCCATTTCAGAAGTTCAATTACTTCGCTGGAATAAAAAAACCGGGGACTATGTAGAACGAGACGAAGTGATTGCAGAGCTTGAAAGTGAAAAAGCGACTTTTGAAGTGAATGCAGAGAAGGCTGGTGTACTGACAACTGTCGCTACTGAAGGAGATCAATTAAAAATAGGGGAGCTGCTCGCTACCATTGATGATACGGCAAAAGCATCGCCGGCAAAAGTTGAAATCACAGCTCCTAAGCCTCCTGCAGTTGCCACTGTTCAAAATACAGCGCCAGCGCAAAAACCCGATGCGCCAAAGCCTGCTCCTTCAGAAGTAAAAGCAACCCCACTTGCCTCGGCCTTGTTGGCTGAAAAGAAAGTTGACCTATCTCAGGTAAAAGCGACGGGTCCACAGGGTAAGATTGTGAAGGAAGATGTGCTCAAGGCTTTAGAACAGCCTGGTCGAATTCCATTTGAAAACCAGGTTTTGTCTGCTCGTGAGCAACGTAAAGAGAAAATGAGCAATCTGCGTAAAACAATCGCGAAGCGATTGGTAGAAGCAAAAAATGGGACTGCAATGCTAACTACTTTTAACGAAGTAGATATGAGTGCTATCCTTGCCATCAGAGCCTCCTATAAAGACAAATTCAAAGAGGTGCATGGTGTAGGGCTTGGCTTCATGAGCTTCTTTGCAAAAGCATGCTCGGTGGCCTTACGTGAATGGCCCTCCGTAAATGCATCGATTGATGGCGATATTATCCTCTATCATGATTATGCTGATATAAGTATTGCAGTAAGTACACCCCGTGGACTCACAGTACCTGTGATGCGAAATGTGGAGAGTATGAGTATGGCGGATGTTGAGAAAAAGGTGGCTGAGTTAGCAGTAAAAGCAAGAGACAGTAAATTGACTGCAGAGGAATTAACGGGTGGAACTTTCACGATTACCAATGGGGGTGTCTTTGGCTCTCTCATGAGCACACCCATTATCAACGCTCCACAGAGCGCAATTTTGGGGATGCATAAAATTCAAGAAAGACCCATGGTAGAAAAGGGCCAAGTGGTTGTCCGTCCTATGATGTATCTAGCGCTCAGCTATGATCACCGAATTATTGATGGGAGAGAATCCGTTGGATTTTTGGTACGCGTCAAGGAATTGCTTGAGAATCCTGCTCAATTGTTGATCGGCAAAGATCCGGTCAAAACACTGTTAGAGATTTGAGTCGTTATCATGCATATTTGAAAAGGGCTGTTTCCCTCCTTGAGCAATATGATGGGAATGAGCCCTTTTCGATTTATTACAAAAAACAGATTGCACTAGATAAAAAAGTGGGATCTACGGATCGAAAGTTGATTCGTCATTATTGTTATTCATTTTTTCGTATTGGATTTTCCTGTGCTACGTTAACGATTGAAGAGCGGTTGCTGATTGCTGTTTATTTAATCCAGGGGGATACGGATCCCCTTATTAAAGCAGTTCGTCCAGCATGGGCTGCGCATGGTACTATTACTTTTGATCAGCGTGTTGCGCTGGTTTGTCTAGGTTTTGATGGGTCCGATGTATTTCCCTTTCTGTTTTCTTTTTCGATGGGAATGAAGCAAAAAGAATGGGGGGAATCCTTGTTGGTGCAGCCCGATTTTTTTATACGGATCAGGCCAGGTAAGCAAAGTAAAGTTGTGAATAAGTTGCAAGAGGCTGCGATTCCCTATACGTTGATTTCTCCAATTACTATTGCATTGCCAGCTGCCACTAGTTTGGAAAATTTATTAGACCTGAACTTGGATTATGTGGTACAAGATCTTAGCTCACAACGAGTGGGGGAGTTCATACAGCCACTCTTGCCAGTAACTATAAAATCTGTTTGGGATTGTTGTGCTGCCAGTGGGGGGAAGTCCTTGCTATTACTAGATCAATATCCTAAAATCGAATTAACGGTTTCTGATATTCGAACTTCAATCCTCCAGCAGCTAAAAGTTCGCTTTAAACAAGCAGGAATAAGTAATTATCAATCTTTAGTGCTTGATCTTACGCAGCAAGATTTTCCCAACACTGCTACACAGTTTGATTTGGTTATTGCAGATGTCCCTTGTACCGGTAGTGGAACTTGGGCGCGAACACCTGAGCAGATCACAAAGCAAACAGAAGTATTACTAATAGAATACACAAGTCGACAACGTTCTATTTTATCTCGATTGCCAGCTTCATTAAAGCCTGGAGGTTATCTACTTTATTGTACTTGTTCAGTTTTTGCCAGTGAAAATGAGGAGCAAGTTAATTGGCTCCAACAGCAATATGGTTTTTCACTTTGCAAACAGACATTATTAAATGGTATTGCTGAACATGCGGATACACTCTTCGTGGCTTTGTTGCAAAAAAACTAATATGCAACAATCCAGTCTTTACTTTCTTTTTTATTATTACCTATCCAAAGTGTAATTGTATAGACTCCCGATGAAGTAGGTATGAACGGAAGTTCACTCCGATAAATTCCCGCCGGTTTATTTAGGGTATGTGTTGCAAGCAGTCGCCCACCTCTATCATGCAAGGTGAGTTTAACATCCGAAGCAGCATCTACGCTATTAATAACCATTTGCGCTTTTGTGTTCCCCGGCGTAGGGTTGGGGTAAATCCAAAGTAGCGAGGCAATATCATCAGTAGTTGCACATCGATTGTTCAATGTTACCGTGGTACTATCTAAATAAACTATTTGACGGGTAGCAGTTACGGTGTCTATCACCTGTGTAATCCGATAGTGAATGGTACCGGGATTAATAGCATTCAATTCATCCTGATAAGTATAATTTTTATTTGTCAGTACGTTTACACTTGTGGCATTGAGTTGCCCTATTTTTTGAAAGGTGTTTTCGGATGGTAGTTTTCGCTCAATCCAAAATTGCATGCCTGCTACATCTTTTGTACGCCATGATAAATCCACCTTACAATTGGAAATGGTAGCAGACGCCGTGGCATATTCAGCTAGTAGATAAGCGAAAGCATTTTTCATATCTGGAATTCCATATCCAATTCTGTCGTTAGGATTGGTATATCGGTTGGCACTACGTTTAAGTGCATCCACTACTTTTATATTGTTGAATTCTGGAAATCCTTGCCAAAGGCAGGTAGTAAGTCCTGCCAAATTAGGACAAGAGAAAGAAGTTCCATTGGCAACTCCAATTGTTCCTGCAGTAGATTGCACCACCGCTTGCCAGCCTACGGAGGCTAATTCAGGTTTTATACGTCCATCACTTGAGGGACCATAACTAGAAAATCCTGCTACGGCTCCAGCGGCGTTTACGGCGCCTACGGCAACTACACTATCTCCATCAGCGGGAGTTATAATATAGCGCCAGCTACCTGCTCCTTCATTTCCAGCGGAATTAAATACTAGCAATCCTTTTTTTGCAGCAAGGTCTGCTCCTTTTACGGCAAGGGTTGTTTTGCCATCCATTTGTGCATACGTGTAGTTGAATACCGGGTTGTCAAAATCGTAATAACCAAGTGAGGACGAAATGAGATCGGCTCCCTCACTGTCTGCTCTTTCTGCGCCACAAACCCAATTGAATTCCTCAATGGGGTATTCGCTATTTACATCCTCAGTCCTGAATAAATGAAAGAAGGCTTGCGGAGCTTTTCCCACAAATTGCCCTGGGATATTTGCAGCAATGGTAGAAAGGCACTGCATGCCATGAGGGTGATCATCACTAACTGTTGCATTTCCCGTTACAAAATCCCAAGTACTTATTATTTGTCCATTACGGTTTGCACTGTCAAATGCCGGAAGGGTATTGTAGTTGAAAAAGCCACCATCGAGTACAGCAACCTGCATCCCTGATCCTCGAAGTCCAATGTTATGCAGAAATTCAGCACGATGTAATTTCATTTCTAGCCCAGCATTAGTTCCGTAATTATAAAAGTCGCCAGTAATTTTTTCAGATGATGGGGTTGATGTGATTGGTGATACAATCAATTGGTTTGAAAATTTATCAGGTCTAACGGGTTGTAAGGGAGAGGGTCGTGCCGCAAGCCCAGCTACTTGTTGCACATAGGGTAAGGCTTGAATGCTGGCCAATGCAGCTGAGGATGTAGTTTGGATACTGATGGCATTGAGCCATTTTGAAACATTCAAAATGGTGACACCGGGGATAGCACGAACGGCTGCCACATAAGTTGGCGAAACTGGAAGGTCTGTACTGTCCAATTGAATTGCGTATCGTGTTCTCCTAGTAATGGCTCTTGCAGAAAGATAGGGCGAAGGGTCGCTGAGTGTAAAACTGTTATTCCCTTTATTTTTCAACCAAACAATATGCCTAGAAAATTGGGCAGTTGCGCAAAAAAGCAATTGGCTGCTAATTAGAAGCAGGATAAAAACGAAATGTCTTAGTTTTCTAGCTTGCATAGTATTTAATTGTATTCGACCATCCATTGCCGTATACCAAACCCAATTCGATAAGGTCCACCACTGCCACCCGTGTTGGGTTGATATTCCCAGGATTCCCATTCTCTGTAAACAAGTCCGATATTTTTTGCAAACCGATCAACTGCGTAATTACGAAATGCGTAGGCAGTAGGGATAGTTATGGGTACATTGACAGCTTCATCAATCTGCATTACGGCAATCACATTTTCGTATCGTTTGTTTCTATATTGAAATGAGGAGGGCTCAGCTGAAAGCGTATAAATCCAATTTTGAATATTATCATCATTACTAAAATCATAGGGAGGGTTAAGTGGATTGCTGGCTAAAAATCTATTTCCATTCCATTGAGCACCTGGACGTAATGGTGTCTGTAATTTAACCTGCCTAAGATTATCTTCTATCCACTCCATTTGCGATGGAGTAGTTGTAATGTAGAAACTGCCATCAGGTTTCCAGGGCTGCGTTTGTAGGGTGTCACGGATCATTCGGATAATCCGATAGCTTTTTCTTCCTTGGTTATCCAAGAACGATGAATCGATTGTATAACGCATTAGGTAAGAACGAGTCTCAACTTGCCTTCCAAATTGAGTGAACACTAGTGAGTCAATACGGTATGTGATGGTTTTACCTGATGTCAACGGAGAAAATTCTTCAACAGAAAAACCCTGTTGCGGCTGGTTGGGTCTGCAACTTGCTAAAAAAACAATTAGGATGATAGATAAGGTAATTTTACTCCAAATCTGATGTGCGTATGACGGCAATAGAAAAATATTTGCTTTAGTTTTTTTCAAAAGCCTCACGTTGAATAATGCCGCCGCCGAGTACATCATCCCCCTCGTAAAACACGGCACTTTGCCCGGGAGCAACCCCTTTGGCAGGTTCATAGAATTCTACACGGATGTTAGTAGCCTGTGTATATAAGCGAGAATGTGTTCCTGTGTCTTTATAACGAATTTTTGTAGTGGCTTCGGTGCCGTCCTCTACTTGGGGGTATTTAATCCAATTTAATTTTGAAACCCACATTTCGTTTTTATCCAGATCCTCCTCATCGCCTAGCGTGACCGTATTGCTATGGGGATCAATTTGTGTTACGAACACCGGTTTTCCTAATGCTATTTCTAGCCCCTTTCGTTGTCCAATTGTATAAAAGGGATATCCTTTGTGTTTACCTAATATGGCTCCATTTTTATCAATGAAATCACCGCCAGTTACACGTTCTTCCAAACCGTCTACATTTCGTTTTAAAAAACCACGATAATCGTTATCAGGTACAAAGCATATTTCGTAGCTCTCTGCTTTTTTTGCTAGAGCAGGGTAGCCAAACTCCTCAGCCATTTTTCTGATTTCTGTTTTTCGAAATCCTCCCAGTGGCAGCAAGGTACGGCTCAGTAAATCTTGTTGCAGTCCCCAAAGCACATAGCTCTGGTCTTTGGTATTGTCCACCGCTTTGCTAATTACAAAACGCCCATTATTGTGCTGACGAACTTTTGCATAATGACCCGTGGCTATAAATTCGCAACCCAATGCATCCGCTCTTTTTAATAAGGCCCTCCATTTGATGTGTGTG
>CAINBK010000310.1:0-3265 GCA_903846615.1 uncultured Bacteroidota bacterium | reverse complement strand
TGTTTACTCTCTTTTTTGTTGATAAGACATTCCAGAAGACTGAAGATGTCAGCACCAGTCCAGTCCGTCGACATTGTTGTCCAGGCAATGGCATCAGCTAAGGTAACTGAAGAGGAGATGATGTTGGAGAATGAGATTGTGAAGGTATACGAGGTACCTAGCACATTCAGACCAAACCGATTCTCGCATCCGACATTGACATCGAAGAAGGGAGCCATCTTGCAATTCGTGAGCAACAATTGCAATGATGCGGCAGGAGTCATTGGAGCCATCCGGATTGATCCAGAGCACCCTCATGATGTTCAAAAGTACATTGAACAGCATGAACAGGAGATCAAATCTCAAGCCATCGATGCATTGGAGGTCCACATGAAGAAGAATGCCAGCCACATTGGCATTCTGGAGAAGGATATCACCATCGATGATTTTGCATGCTCCTTCACCGTAGCATCAGCAGACCCGGACATGAACAAGATCAACCCGAACCCAAGAGAAGAGAGTGGTCTATGGATCCTAACCTTTCCATCTCTGATCAAGCCGATCAGGATTGGATATCACATGGATTCCATCCAGGAAATGACTGTGCCGACTCTACTCATCAACTGCTACATCCACCTAAATGAAGCCAGCAGAAGAGAGAGGCCGGTACGAAGGAAATGGCTCGAGCAACAAGCCATGGAGCAACAGGAGCAAGCCAGGTTGGAGCAGAAAAGAATTAATTCCACGGATCCAGATGGATCAGGAGGACGCCAGATAAACCTGGGGCCCATTGGGAGCCCAGCGACCAACCAGGCTGAACCAGGACAGGTCCAGACTCAGCTTAATGGACACTCCAATGGTCAACTGCAGCAACCCGTCGGGCAACCGGCGATGAATTTGCAGCAGCAACGACCAACCAACAGAGGATTCGGATTCCAAGACAATGGATTCCAGGATCAGCAAAACAATTATCAGTTCCATTACCAATCCAGACCGTACCCAAGGAGGGGCAGGCCCTACAACAGGTTCGCCGCTCGTGACGACTATGCCAGAAGGATCGCCCAGGAAGAAATCAATAAACTTGTTCCACAGCAGCCCAACTACCAAGTCAACAACCAGAGCCATCCCGGCCTTGGTCAGCCTCAGCAGCCAATCTCTCAGCACCCATGGAACACCTCCGGGCCAATAGTCTCATCCTGACTACCACCTGGAGCTATCATCCGACGCCGACCCCTTGCCAGCCGTGAAGTAACTCCTGTCACCACCCTGACCGACCAGCCGTTGAAGACCGACCCCGACTTGAACCCAACCCGTCAGCCCGGATCAACCGCAGCCCTCACCTGGGCCGATGAGGTTGATACCGAGAAAGAAAAAGAGAAAGAAAAAGAGAAAGAAAAAGAAGAAGGATGGGTCCAAATTGTCAAGAAGCCAACGTCAAAGCCAAACTCCCAGACCAAAACTGTTACCAAGCCGCCAACCCCAATCAGGATTGTCAGGCCAACAATTGCCAATTCAGCCGAGACCGGACGAGGACAACTCCCAAGATGGTTCATGGAAGAAAGAAAAGAAAGAAGACCAACTGTGTTGGGTGATTATGTACCACAATTGTCACCTCGCAAGTCCTCTTCAATTTTTGAAAGAAAAACAGGCCCGTTTACAAAAGCTTTTTGGGGAGTAAACAAATTTAAAAGATAAAAAGTATTAAAACTCAGTTATTGCTCAATATTTGGAAATGTTTATATTTGATCTCTCTATAATCCTGGCACCCTGGATTATCACCAAAGATTGAAACAACTCTACCTCATTTAAATCTGTACCTATATACCCACCTATGTCCCTTCACATGCATCCTGGCTAGAACTTAACGACCTTTGAAAGACCTACTGTTCCATAATCGCCACCCTGGTCTTAAGATAATTACAGTATCCTAGTCCACTGGTGACTAGAAGGGGCAGTGTCTAAGTAGGAATAAAGCATTTGGTTTATGCGTTACCTAGACATTCCATCCTTTGGCCACCCCAACACATGGAAAAAGATTAGGCCTTATCTTAGGGTCACTGGAGACTTGAATAACGTCCAATAAAGATGTTATCTTGTCAGCGCAATGGAAGAAAGACTTTTTAGTGTAAGAGCATTCTGCATGTGGGCCAATAGATGAATAAGTCTGGATGATTTAAGCATTCAATTTGAGCATTTTAGATTCTTTCGCAGAATAGTTTACCCTAAAGCAAAAATGTCCAAAAATATCCTGGTCCATATCCTGGTCCAACCAAAGTAAAATATGGTGTTATGTGCAAAAGGCTTTACTTGAAGTTTTCGAATGTAAATTTATCTTGACTTAAAATATCGCAATGATGGCAATGGATAGGAGACTAGCCACAAGAGCCAATGTTCATTTCTGCCCTGTCCTTCGAGGACAGCAGCCCTCCACAGGAGGACTGGAAGCAGCAGATTTCAGGGTAGATGTCCGCCCTGCTCTTCCGTGAGCAGCAACCCTCTCAAAAGGTGAGGAGGATTGGAAACAGCGGATTGAAGGAGGCTTAAGCTGCTAGTGTTGTTTTGCAAAGAGTCAAATAAATTAACTGTTCAAAAGCGACGAGGACGTCAGCATGTTTTACCGGGGAAAGTTTGAAGGTCCGAAAATTTCAAAGTAAAATTTAAATTGTTTGATAAACAGAAATAAGCTAGGTTGTTTTGTAAATGAAAATATTTTTAATCCTAAAGCACGGTCCAGCTTATTGCCAAGTTGTGTCCGCCATTTTGTTTCGCAAAAAGAGGCCCCATTGTATCACTATCTCAAGGAGAAGAGAAGGTGCCAGGGCAAAATAAGTAAAATGCATTTGTAAAAATAATTGAGCTTGTAAGTATTGAAAATGTTAAATAACCTTTAATGTATCAATTTACTTTGTGTCCTCAGTATAATGTGTCACTATGTATTAGAAGATACTTCTGCTGCAATAAGTGATTATATATATCTACAATAGGTATAGGTACAAGTGTTGATCACTTGTAATTGTATGTTTACATGTGGAATGTACTTTGATGAATATATTGATGGACTGAAGATGAGTTTCGAATGGATGGACAGATGAACGAAAAGTATGATTCCCACTAATGGAGGGCGTAAACCATGGTCGCGTGGCAGAAAACCAACATTAGATAAGGGTAGCAAATAAGTAGCAAAAAGTTATTGTAACAGATCGTCAAATAGACAGAGCTAGGTATACGACTTGACCTGAAGGGGGAGTCTTACCTAAGGAGGCATAGCGATCGGATGTCTTACGAG
>CAINBK010000309.1:0-7748 GCA_903846615.1 uncultured Bacteroidota bacterium | reverse complement strand
GGTGAGGAACTGGGAGCTTGCCAAGAACCATTATCCTGTAAACCACCATATACATTAAAGGGTTCATCCTTACTTACACTTACATGATAAAACTGCGCAACAGGAAGATTGTTAAGAAAAGCCCAGGAGAGTCCTTTGTTGTAACTCACATACACTCCGCCATCAGTTCCTAAATAAAGTTGACTAGTATTCTCGGGGTTAATCCAAAGTGCATGATGATCTGCATGTGGCACTACATCTGAGAAAAGTGTTCCAGACCAAGAAAAACCTCCATCAGTTGAATACTGAAAATCAAAGGCCGGACGATATACACGCTTCGGATCTTTTGGATCAAATTCCAAGGTGCTGAAATAAAAAGGGCGCGCCGTAATATTATCAGTAGAAGCCAACTTTTTCCAAGTTTCTCCTTCGTCCCCTGACAAATACAAGCCTGGCACTTTTGCCTCTACGATGGAAAGTAATTCAGACGGCTTGGAAGGATTTATGGAAAGAACAATACGTCCGAGTTCGCCCTCGGGCAAACCATTGGTAAGTCTCTTCCAAGTTTTTCCACCATCCGCAGATTTATAAAGTGCGCTTCCCTTACCACCAGAGGCAAAAGAAAATGGTTGTCTTCTAAATTGCCAAAAGCTGGCAAAAATGATATTAGGATCGCGGGGACTCTGTGCAATATCTGCACAGCCTGTGTTCTCATCTACGTACAAAATTTTATTCCAGGTCTTTCCCGCATCCTTGCTCTCATACAAACCGCGATGTTTACTGGAAGACCAAAGCGGACCCGGAACAGCAACCAACAAATTTTTATTATCACTTGGATTAATTAAAATTTTACTGATATGCTCAGTACTATCGAGTCCTAATTTTTGCCAATTGGCACCTGCATCCGTTGATTTATAAATACCGTCCCCAATTGAAACAGAGTTACGCATATTACTCTCCCCAGTACCAGCATAAATAGTACGAGGTGATTTTGGATCTAATGCCAACGCGCCAATCGACTGACAATATTTATCAAATACAGAGGTAAACGTATACCCTCCATTCAAGCTTTTCCAAATTCCCCCTCCTGCTGTACCCACATATAAATTAACTTGACCCTCTTGTACTGCACCCACAATGGAGCTAACTCGACCACTCATCGTTGAGGGACCCAAATTTCGAGCACCCAGTGCCTGAAAATAGGACGAATTGAATTCAGATAATTTGACCTGTGCCTCCAACGAGTTGTTCGCTAAAGTGCATAGAAATAGTGTTGCAAACAGCGTTGTTTGCGCAAAACGGGAAAAATTCATAGTTAACTTATTTTACGTCGAAAGTAGATTCTGGAATGGCAACATTGGCTTCAACCTTGTCAAACACCAACACCTGACCCATTTGATCAGTCTTGTGTGGCACCTTAACACCAACAGAAAGAAGCTTGTAGTCCATCAATTTGGTTTCCATTTCCATTTCCTGACCTTGCATCTTAGCAGTACGCTTAGTCTTATAGATCAAGTAAGTTTTTGTATCGATAAAATGAATTGCAGAATTTCCAGTTTTGGTAGTCATACGAACTTTAAAATATTCGTTGCCATCTTCCTCATCCTTGCCTAATAATTCTACGGATGAACCTTTTTCTTTCCAATCCACAAATTCATTTTGGATATCGAGCTGATCTACGCGCTGTTTGTGTTCGTCCTCACTAGATGGTTCTAGATTTGTTTTACCAGCAAAAGGCATTTGCTCCCAAGACTTAGTTTGATTAGTGATTTGAATAATCTGCATTCCCTGAAACTCTGCATCAACTCTATACCCTTTATTATGCAATGCTTGCTGCGTGAAAGGAATTTCAATACCCTGCACTTCGATGTGCCCTGTAATTTTCATGGACTGAAGTTTTTTCCAGTTCTCAGCACCACCGGTAGCGGCTACATGACTAGCAATTACCTCATCTACTGTTTGGGCAAAGCTATTCGGAGAAAAAGCAAATAAAAAGCAAGCGATAAATAGAGTAGAAAATAAATTTTTCATGGGAATTTTTTTAAGGATACAAATGTAATCTGGCGCCGCGACACCCCGCAATGTTTCTCGTTAATTTTCCATAAGCGGAGTATTTTAATTATTAATGGAATTGTTAAATATGCTAAAGCAAACTTTTAAGAACACTTTTTAGGTTAGTTAAACGTTTTTATTGAAAATCAATCACTTGAAGCTTTATACATTTGTCAGATTCCTCATCCTTTCCACTTGGATTTTACCAATTGCGATTCATGCACAAGAATCCAGATCGATTCTTAAGAAAATAGAGTTAGGCCTAAACACTGGGCCAATGTTCTTTTTAGGAGACCTGGGAGGAAGCATGGGAGCAGGAACAAAATTTTTTAAAGATATCGACTGGGAAGAAACTAAAATTGGTATTGGAGGACAACTAAATTTTTACCCCATTAATTGGCTGAGTTTAAGAGTTGGTGTATTTCATGGTACACTATCTGCAAATGACAGACACTCACCTAATATTACAACAAATGATATTTGGAGATTTAATCGCAACCTTCACTTTAAATCCAGACTCGACGAATTTTATGCAGGGGTTGAAATTTACCCTTTTCGAATGATCCCCACCCGTCGGGTAACCATATTTGACAAAATACAACCCTATGGATTTATGGGCCTAGGGCTTTTTCGCTTCAACCCTAGGGCGCAGGACTCAGATGGCACCTGGGTGGCGCTACACCCTTTACGGCTAGAAGGACAAGGGTTTGTAGAGCACCCAAGTAGCAAGCCATACCAATTAATACAGACTAACTTGTTAAGCGGAGTTGGAATACGTTATTACTTGAACGAATCCCTTTATATAGGAACAGAAATTGTATATCGTAAATTATTTACGGATCAAATTGACAATGTCAGTGCCAACTATTATGTTGACCCCGCTTTATTCGATCTCTATCTTTCGGCTGCAGATGCAGCAAGAGCAAAGCGATTATACTATCAAGGGCTTTACGATTTGGGCGGACAACTCCCATCTCAGATGGGTTTACCCAGAGGAAATCCTGATAACAATGATGCATATTTTGGACAGAATATTCAGATTGGGATAAAAATTTATCCTAGCAAAGAGAATCGCTTTAATTGCCCAACAACTTATTAAAAAATTAGACACTCACATTAAAGTCGCGTAAGGCATCATTCAAACTTGTTTTTAAATCAGTGCTTGGTTTACGTTGTCCAATAATTAATGCACAACTAACGCCATAGGACCCCGCATTGAATTCTTTTGTATACGAACCTGGAATCACCACGCTGCGTGCAGGGACACGTCCTTTGTATTCAACTGGTGAAGAACCAGTCACATCAATAATTTTAGTAGACTGCGTCAACACTACATTGGCGCCCAGTACCGCTTCCCTTTCCACTATAACACCCTCGACCACAATACAACGACTGCCAATAAAGCATCCATCTTCAATAATCACAGGGGAAGCTTGCAAAGGCTCCAATACACCCCCGATTCCTACTCCTCCACTTAAATGAACGTTCTTTCCGATCTGGGCACAACTTCCCACAGTAGCCCAGGTATCTACCATGGTACCCTGGTCTACATAGGCACCAATATTTACATAGGAAGGCATTAATACTACTTGAGGAGCCAGATAGGCCCCATAGCGGGCAATAGCATGAGGTACCGCACGAACACCAATCTCTTTAAAATCTTTTTTCAATAACATTTTATCGTAGAAAGAAAAAGGCGGAAGATCCCAGGTTTGCATAGGCTGAATTGCAAAGTAGAGAAGAATGGCCTGCTTGACCCATTCGTTTACTTGCCAACCAGCCTCGGCAGGTGTAGCCACACGAAGTCGGCCCTTATCCACCTCTTCAATTACTGCGCGAACGGCATCCTGGTATACTGTTTCTTTGAGTAAATCCCGATTTGCCCAAGCTGCTTGAATTTGCTGTTTCAATTGTTCCATGGGCGCGAAATTAGTAATTCGAGTGAAAGTATCTCAGATTGACGAACGTATCTTTGAAAGATGCGGATTGCATTCGACGCAAAGAGAGCTTTTCACAATGGAACAGGACTTGGCCATTATAGCAGAACCCTGATTAATTCATTGGCCACCGGTTTTCCCCAACACCATTATTTTTTATTGAACCCAAAACCTTCCTCTGTCTTTTCAATCACTGGCCCAAACTTGCAGGAATTGAGGCCTCCTTCACAGTTACCAGGACTGCTACGGGGCTATTGGCGAACAAAAAGCTGTGTACAAGACTTGGCAGATCAGGGAGTGCAACTTTATCATGGGCTAAGTCATGAAATTCCCATTGGACTTTATAAAAAAAGTATCGCTTCCGTAGTCACTATGCACGACTTAATCTTTGAACGATATCCTCATCAATACAAGTGGGCAGATCGCAAGATTTATCGTGCAAAATTCAAGTTTGCTCTACGCCACGCAGACAGAGTGATTGCGATTAGCGAGCAAACAAAACGTGATCTGATAGAATTTTATCAAGCAGACCCTGCTAAAATTCGGGTCTGTTACCAAAGCTGTAATCCATTATTTGGCACTACGATAGCGGCTGAGGAAAAAGATAGAATACGAATTAAATACAAATTACCCGCTCAATTTTTTTTATCAGTTGGATCCATCATTGAAAGAAAAAATCTGCTTGCAGTCTGCCAAGCGCTGTCACTTTTAAAAAAAGAAGACAGATTACCCCTGGTTGTCATTGGCAGCGGAGGGGCTTACAAGAAAAAAGTTGAAACATTCCTCCATGAGAAAGGACTAGAACAAGAAGTATTTTTTTTATCAGATCAACCAGAAAATAAAAAAGATTCCGCCTTTTTAACGGCACGGGATCTACCCGCCATCTATCAAAACGCAACAGCGTTGCTCTACCCTTCGATTTTTGAGGGATTTGGCATACCGGTATTGGAAGGTTTATTTAGCCGTATACCTGTGCTTACTTCTACTGTATCTTGTCTTCCTGAAGCAGGAGGACCAGGTGCATTTTATGTTGACCCCTTTCAACCGGAGCAAATTGCAGAACAATTAATTTCAATCACAACCAACGCAGAAGAGGTAAAGAAAAAAATTGAACTGGGATGGCAGCACGCACAACAATTTTTACCAATGCAAACAACAAAGGCTGTTATGCAAGTGTATCATGAACTAGTAATTGACTAAGCCGGTGAAAAATAATTTCGAAAAAGATATTCAAGAATGCCTTACCGTATTAAATAATGGCGGTATAATCTTATATCCCACCGATACAGTATGGGGAATCGGCTGTGATGCAACCAATGTAAAAGCAGTACAAAAAGTATTTGAGCTAAAGCATAGAGCCGACAATAAGGCCTTGATTGTATTGGTCACGGAAGAACAAGATATACTGCAGTACGTAGCGGCCCCTGATATGGAGATTTTTGACTATCTCGCTTCAAACGAAAAGCCTACTACCGTAATCTACAAAGGCGCCATTGGTTTAGCGGACCCATTACTAGCTCAAGATGGATCCGTAGGAATAAGAATTTGCCAAGATCTCTTTTGCAGACAATTAATTAAACGTTTTCAAAAACCTATTGTTTCCACCTCGGCAAATATTTCAGGTCAACCCACACCCATGCGCTTCACAGAAATCGAGCCCACTCTTATGAACAGAGTTGATTACACTGTGCAGTGGCGACAAGATGATGAAAAAGAAGGACAGCCTTCACGGATTATCCGATGGGAAAACGGAAAGGTTGAGGTAATCAGACCTTAAACCAAGGCTATTTCCATCACTTGTCCCATTGTTTTCACGTAGTGAAACTTCACCCCTTTAATAAATCCTGGCTCAATCTCTTGCACGTCCTTTTCATTTTGCGCACAGAGAATAATCTCTTTAATACCAGAACGCTTAGCAGCTAAGACCTTTTCTTTAATGCCTCCAACCGGCAATACCTGTCCTCGCAGGGTAATCTCACCAGTCATGGCTAAATAAGACTTAACTTTTCTTCCCGTGAGTACCGATGCAATAGCAGTCATCATAGTAATTCCTGCACTGGGTCCGTCTTTTGGTACGGCTCCTTCAGGAACATGTATATGAATATTTTGCTGTGTAAACAGCGAAGGATCCATCTTATATTTTTTTGCATTGGTTTGCAAATAAGTCAAGGCGGTAGTTGCACTTTCTTTCATCACATTCCCAAGATTACCCGTCAGTTTTAAATCGCCTTTTCCCTCACAACTGCTGGCCTCTATAAAAAGTATATCACCTCCCACGTAGGTCCAGGCTAGTCCCACAGCAACGCCCGGAATGGAAGCTGTTTTATAGAGATCATTACTGTAACGGGGTTTCCCCAGAATTTTTTCTAATACGGCTGGCCCTAATGAAGGCTTGACTTTTGCTTTTAGTACCAGCTCTCGGGCTTCATAACGCATAATGGAAGCAATCTGCCGATCGAGTTCCCGAACACCGCTCTCGCGCGTATAATCTTGTATAATTCGCTCAACCAATTTATCGGTAAAACGAATGGGTGTACTCTTCAAACCATGCAGCTCTTTTTGTTTTGGAATAAGATGTCGCTTTGCAATTTCCACCTTCTCCTCTACTGCGTATCCACTCAAATCGATAATCTCCAAACGATCTCTAAGTGCAGGTTGAATTCCTTGCAAATTATTTGCCGTAGCAATAAAAAGTACTTTACTCAAATCGTATTCTAACTCAAGATAATTATCGTAAAAACTACTGTTTTGCTCGGGGTCCAGTACTTCTAGCAAAGCAGAAGAAGGATCTCCTCTGAAATCATTTCCAATTTTATCGATTTCATCCAGGATCATAACTGGATTGGAGGATTGCACCTTTCGAATAGATTGAAGAATTCGTCCAGGCATTGCCCCAATATATGTTTTACGGTGTCCTCGGATTTCGCTTTCGTCATGGAGTCCGCCTAAACTAAGTCTTACATATTTACGTCCCAGTGCATTCGCGATACTTTTTCCCAAAGATGTTTTTCCAATACCGGGAGGACCAACAAAGCAAAGTATCGGGCTTTTCATATCGCCCTTCAATTTCAAGACAGCCAAATGTTCCAGAATGCGCTCTTTGATACGCTTCATCCCATAATGATCCTTATCGAGCGTAGCCAAAGCTTTTTTCAAATCATAAAGATCCGTGGTGTAAGCTTCCCAAGGTAAATCCAACATCAAATCGAGATGATTATAAACCACTGAGTAATCGGGAGTGCTGGGATGCATTCGCTCTAATTTTTCTACTCCCTTTTGAAAAGCAATTTTTGCAGTCTCCGGCCATTTTTTTTGTTCAGCCTTCTTCTGCATCTCCCGTATTTCTTGCGCGTTAGTATCGCCACCTAATTCTTCCTTAATACTTTTTAGCTGTTGCTGTAAGAAATATTCACGCTGTTGTTTATCAAGTTCTGTGCGAGTTTTTGCAGTAACCTTATTTCGGAGTTCGGCAAACTGTAACTCTTTTTGCAACAATTGCATTAATAAATCTGCGCGTTGGCGCAAGGGGTCCGTTTCCAGCAGTTGTTGTTTCTCGTTAATATCGGTATTTAGATTGCTGGAAACAAAGTGAATTAGAAATGCAGGATTCTCAATATTGCGAAGTATAATACCTGCCTCTGCAGGAATATTGGGAGATAATTGAATGATCTGCGCCGCTAGTTCTTTGATATTAGCTACATAGGCATTAAAATCTTCATCAGCTGGTGCTTGTTCATCTTGTAAAGTTGTAATCGCTGCTTTAAAATAGGGTTCTTCCTC
>CAINBK010000308.1:0-22176 GCA_903846615.1 uncultured Bacteroidota bacterium | reverse complement strand
GGTTGGGCAAAATTCTAAATCACAACAAAGATAAGCAGTGAATAAATCTAAAGCCCTTTGACCCCTATCCTAATCCCAGTTAAACGGATACCTGAAGGTTGATAGCCAACCACATAATCAATACGGATTTGTTTTAATAAGTTGTCCGCTCCTACGAACCATTCCCAGTGGTTCCGTGTTGTTGAAATATAACAAGCATTTGCACCAAGTACAAGATATGGTTTCAATTTTTTGACTAGAGGGATTTTGTTTGTCAAAAACCCTTTTAGATTATACTCAATATGCCCTAGTGTATAGAAACGTTCAATATGACTAAGCTTGTAGAGCGAAAGCAATTGAAAGCTATTTAGATACTCATTTGCCAATTGGGAAGCATTTCCGTTGAAATGGATACGATCTGCGAGGGGCACCGACCGATTGTTTATGAAGCCCCCCATCGCCAGGCGATATCTGAATACACCTTGTAAGCCAAAATTCAGATTATCCGTTACACCCAATCGCCACTTTGTGTAGCGCGCATCATTACCGGCCAAACTACCCAGCGTTTGCGTTAGTTGAAAATTAAAAATGGGTTTGTCACTCCCAACGTTGACAATACGTTCAGGAAGTTTGATGTATCGAGCACCAGGCTGCCAACGAAAAGAAACGGTAATATCTGCCACCTGATGTCTAACAATATTTTGATTAACCAACTCGATTGGGTAGTTAGGTGTATAGGCACGATCGGGTTTATCGATCCAAGTATATGCTGTTCGGTTATCTAAGGAAATACGATCCTCATAGCGAATACCCCATTGCATGGAAAACCCTGCCCCCAATCCTTTGGCATAGTTTAACCTAAATACAAGAGCTTCATAAGACTTGATTCGATTCTCCTCGTAAAGCAAGGAAGAGAACGAATTTCCCTTATCAGTAATTGGACTTTGGCCATTGAATTGGAGTACCTGACGTCCCACTCCAACTGTAATTGAGCTCCTTAATTGCGTACCAAAAACATAAGACAGCGTAGTGTAAGGATTAAAATGTCGGTTTCCAAAACCGGTGCGCAATAACAAATTTCCATTGAGCTGTTTGCGCGAACCCGTACTGTCCCACTTGTATTGCCAGCGTAGTTGTGGTTGCAAGACAAATCCCTCTGCTGGGTTGAACGAAACTTGATCGATAAGAGAGTTGATCGATAAATCAAATTTATCTTGTTTTGAATAGATAGGCTGGCCTGTTAAAAATAAACGCGGGAATGTAAACTTATTTCTAATCTTGTTCAACGAGTCCAGATAGGCAGGATCTCTACGCCTTTTTTCTAAGCTGTCTTTCTTGAAGTAGTCAATTAGTTCCTCAGCAGTTAGAGGAACAGGTCTTACCTCATCCCAATACATGGAAGTGCGTCGATTTGCACTATCAGCATAACGTAGTAAAAAACGGTCAAAGAATTTTTTATTCCAATTGGGACGTAAAGTATAATCCGAATACACGTTTAAAAAACTACCGTGTGCATCAAACCCAAACTTTTTTGCAGCCGGATAAAGAACCTGACTAGCTAGCACCCATTCTCCCCTCTCTTCCTCTCTGTAAAGCTGAACTAGCTTAAGGGTATCGACAAACTCAAGTTGCTGTGTACGAAGCAACGTCAAATCAAGCGAGTAGAGTTGCCAGTCTTCCTGAACAATGGTAATTTCCCCCGCAAAAACAGGTTCACTTTTTCTTTTTGGAATCACCTGAATGCGACTTAATACTTTATTATTTTCCACAAATGAACCCAGTAATTTAAACCGGTAATACAAAAATGTTGAGGATGAAAGTGGTGAAATAAACCCTCTTGGATTAAGTCGAGTTGCTGGTAAAACAATATTATTATAAAATGAATATTGATCTGGGACGGCTAGCCCAAAACCGTCACTATCCCCACTCACTTTTGAAGATAAAACCTCAACTTTTTTTTCACGGCTTCCTCGTTGCGAATACCTAGAAACCGTTTCAGACAAATAAAGAATCTTCTTTTTACTGGTATCGCCGTCCTCAAAATCAACCTTCTGAGATAAAAAACGAGTTGGAAAATTTCGCAAGCGGAGTTGTCCCTTTGAATAAACCATGCAAGAAAATTGCTCCGTACGTTGCTGATTAATTTCCCGCTGACGGATCATTTCGCGGATGAGTCGATAGGCGGGATCCTCTTTACTGGAGACAACTACATCCGGTAGTATTAGCTCCTGTTTTTGCAATACAAAATCAACTCGAACTACCTCAACTCCAACTGTTATGATTCTTTCCTGCTTAGCAAAACCAACATATTGACAGCTGATTTTATACTTACCAGGCAATAAGTTTAATTCATAGAAACCTTCTGCATTGGCCGAAACACCTGTTTTACTTCCTTGCACTGATATGGAAGCAAATGCTAATGGATTTCCGTCAACATCAATGACCGTACCTTTTACAATCGTAGCCGTACAGTCTAAAAAACCAAGAATAATAAATAGTAGAAATAAAGTCCGGCCAATCACTACGCTTTTGATTTGATAACACGAAGATAACTACCCGAAAGAGCAGCCACTCCACCTAAAATACCTCCCAAAATTCCCGTTAACAAAATCAAGGCGGCAGAAGATCCTTGTAAGGGTAATAAGATGGCTACCTGTTTAGACAAGAGACTGGTATTCTGCCAATCAATCCACCAAGATAAACCTCCCCATGCCAATAACATTCCCAAAAAACCGGACGCAAAAGCTTTGGCAGGTACTTGATGTATTAAAATAGCCAGCACGAATGCAACTGGAACAAACCCCCACCAGGGAGTGTACGCCCAAAGAGAGACTCCAATCCCTCCAAGCATGGTTAGAATAACTGACAGAGAAAATTTCATACTAAAAATTAAGATTTATTGAATTGTAACACCCATTTTACTTGCTCACTACTGCGATCATTTTCTCGCATGTACCAACAGCGATTGTATTCTCCTTTTTCCCATACAGACAAATTGTTGTCATAAAAACGACTACCTGGATTACCACTTTGACCTCCTGGGAACACACCATATGCCTCAATTCCATCTACTAGATGAACAATCATACGCCAGCTGGGCCCATGGCTATGTTTAATAGCGTTGACAATATTTCCATATCCGCCTACCGATAAACCTTTTCTGGCAAAAGCTGGAAGCGCATCCTTTAACAGATGATACAAACTTGGATTCATAAATCTACTCCAGGTCAACTTTCCTTCCGTCTCCTTTAGCTGCAAAAAGCGGGCTGCCTTTTTAAAAGATGTAGTAACTGTCATGGCTAATGTTTCAACTTGTGGCGTGTTGATATCATCCGCATATCGATAAACCGTATCACGTAGCAACCACTCTATGGTAGTTTGCTCAGTGGGCCAGGTAGCCAAGGGAGAAGTACGGCTGATTTCGTCATTCCAAATTGAAACTTGAACAGTATCCCAAAAAGATTGAAAAATAGTTTGACCTTTTGAATCTGGAGTAGCCAAAAAATCCCAATTGCGAAAGATTTCTAAAAATTCCCGCTCTTTGAAATTCAGTTGCCCTTCATCAATATTTGCTAGCAATACAGGACGAATGTCCTCCGCGGTTATATTAAAATAATCTGCATGCAGTTCCATCATCTTTTGTGGAGTGATTCCAGACATAGCCGCCAATTTATTGTCAATACGAACACCTCTTGCCGTGATATAACTACCGGGAATAAAATAGGGATAGGTTCCATCAGCCGCACGCTGGTTGGCACTTTGCAGATAGCCCCGCTCCGGGTTTATCGCATGTGGATTCTCTTGTTGAGGTATATACCCTTGCCATAAATAACTGCTGTCCTGCCCAGGCATTACATAAAGCCCTTGCCCATCCCATCGAGCAGGAAAACGTCCTTGTTGCCAAATTGCAATATCACCAGCTCTGGATGCAAAAATAAAATTCTGGCCAGGACAAGTAAAAGTTTGAATGGCCTCCTCGTAGTCCGTATAATTGTGTGCTTTATTGAGTTTATAAAAAGTCAGCCCCTCATTGCTGGGATCATGAGCAGCCCAACGAACGGCTAGGTTACGATCCGCGGCAGCGGCATTGGAAAAGCGATTATCAAATTGAACGGGGCCAAATACTGTGTAGGCCACTGTATCAAACACAGATAGGCTGTCTTTGATTTTTATCTCTTCAATCCTCATTTTGGCTGGCACCCACTCACCATTAAACCAATAAGAAGATCTAGTCTCATCCTTGAATTTGATTTCGTAATAATCCTTTACATCCCTTTGGGAGTTGGTTACACCCCAAGCAATGCTATCATTAAACCCAATAACAACAAAAGGTGATCCTGGAAGCGAGACTCCGTACGAGTTATGGGTAGGAGTTTTTAACTGAATCTCAAACCAAATTGAAGGAAGAGATAATTCCAGGTGAGGGTCATTGGCCAAAATAGGAGATCCGCTTTGGGTTTTACTTCCAGCCACCACCCAGTTATTGCTTCCATTTCCAGGATCTGGTCGGTCAAGCGTTTGCGCTGCAACGGAAGATTTATTATTGAAATAAAGAGAATCTGCATCGGTCGGCTTTATGGGAATGATAGCGGGCTTAGGAAAAATTGTCCCTTTGGGGACAATCGGAAGCAACGAATCTGGAACTTGCGGATAAAGTTGCTGTAACTCGTCAGGCATGAAAATGGACTTGGCATTTGTGTTGGCCAAATCATTCTCTGTTCCAGCAGACAACATTTTGGACATCATTTTTAACAACAGCGCAGTTTTGAGGTTGCTCCATTTTTCTGGCTTACACTGTAAAAGTTTATACTCAATCGGTAAAGCTGCATCCGTAAGTTGATTGACATAGGAATTAACACCAGCTGTATAGGCGTCAAAAAGTGAACGAAACTGAGGATTTGCTTCTATTTCTTTAAGGGCATTCTCTGCCGCGTACACCATTCCTAATCTGCGTTGTTCACGATCAAAATTTATTGCTTTGCTACCGGCTAATTCGCTGGCACGACCCGCAGCAGCTCTGGTTTGTAAATCAATCTGGAAAAGACGAAATCGAGCGTGCAAATACCCTTGAACAAAATAGAGATCCTGGTCAGTATCGGCAAACACATGTGGAACTAAGCGATCATCAAAATAAACTTGAACCGGGCCTTGCAAACCCTGTAAAGAGAGGGCACCACCAAAATCTTGATTTACGGGTTCTGCATTTTGCCAAAATCCATATTGAGGACTGAAAAAAGAACCTATTGGAGGAACCTTTCCAAGTGGACGATCCAGCACCACTACCAATACAATTGTAATAGCAGCGCTACAAAAAAAAGGAAGAATACGCATAACAGGTGTTTGGAGCTGTAAGGTAAGAAAGATTCAGCTTTCCTTTCCGGTAAGCATAGGTACAAAAGAGAACTCTTCGAATCGCTCAACACTTAACTCGTTATTCTCCTTACGGGTAACCCTACACATCTGCTGTGTTCCACCTTCCCCCACGGGCAACACCATCATACCGCCAATTTTTAACTGTGTAACTAATTTAGGAGGGATGTGAGGAGCCGCTGCCGTGATTAAAATTTTGTCAAAAGGAGCAAACGTGGGCAAACCTTCGAATCCGTCGCCATAAAAGAATTTAATTCCATGCTGCTGCTGGAGCCATTTAAATTGCTTGTTAGAATCATAAAGTTTGCGCTGACGTTCAATAGTGAATACTTGTACTCCTAGCATAGCTAGCACTACGGCCTGATAAGCACTCCCCGTTCCAACCTCAAGCACCTTCTCAAATCGCTTCACATCCAAAAGTTGCGTCTGATATGCAACCGTATATGGATGTGAAATAGTTTGCCCCTCTCCAATAGGAAAAGCGCGATTCTCATAGGCAATATCATCAAAAGCAGAGTCCAAAAAAAAATGACGAGGAATTTGTGCAATAGCCGTTAATACCAGGTCATTTGAAATACCATTGGAACGAAGTTGCTCTACCAGTTTTTTTCGTAACCCCTGATGCCGGTGTTTATCCTCTGTGGGCCTCATAGTTGTAGCGCTTCTATGCAATTTTTAATGCGCTGTTGTAATTGACTTTTTACAGCCTCAAACTGACCAGCCTCCTTCAGCTGCTCTTGCACACTGAAGTAAAATTTAATTTTTGGTTCCGTCCCACTAGGGCGAGCCGAAATCACAGTACCATCGGCAAGCACAAACTGCAAAACATTAGAACGCGGTAAAGTCAGTGACCAAGTATGGCCACTGATGCAGTCTTTCCCAACTTGCGCGTCATAATCTAACAACTGGATCACAGGACTACCCGCTATTTCCTTGGGAGAATTACTTCTGAATCCATTCATCATTGAAGCAATTTCTTGCTGGCCTTCCTTGCCCTTTCTAGTAATTGAGATAAGTTCCTCAAGATAAAAACCATGTTGGACAGATATAGCAATCAACTTTTCATATAGACTTCTCCCCTTTGCTTTTTCATATGCAGCCATTTCACAAAGAAGCGCAACGGCACTAACCCCGTCTTTATCACGAATCTTATCGCCGATCATCAACCCAAAACTTTCCTCACCTCCAATCACATAATTTTCTTTTCCTTCTTTTTCTCTGATTAAATCAGCAATCCATTTAAAACCAGTTAATACCCGATAACAGGGAACCTCATTTACTTTTGCAATTGCATCAATTAGAGGTGTTGTAACAATGGTGGTAATCACCATATCGTTGGACTTTGCAATTCCCTTTTCTTTTCGAGCCTCCAGCAAATAATTAAATGCCAGCACGGCTGTCTGATTGCCATTCAGGAGCACCCAGTTCCCCGCTAAATCCTTAACGCCTATCGCCAACCGATCTGCATCAGGGTCAGTACCACAGAGAATATCGGCATCTAATTCTTTTGCTAAAGCTAACCCCAAATGCATAGCTTCACTCTCCTCTGGATTTGGATAAGCTACTGTCGGAAAATCTCCATTTGGTGCTTCTTGTTCTTTCACAATATGAACATCAGAAAAACCAAACGCTTTTAAAACCGAAGGCACCAATCGAATACCGGAGCCATGTATAGGCGTATAGACAATCTTAAGGTTGTGTTGACTAGCAACAATTTCAGGGTAGATGCTTAACGATTTCACCATATCGGTGTAGCGAGCATCCATTTCCTTGCCTAGTGGTTGAATCAATTGCTCTCCCCCAGACCAGCGAACCTGTTCTACCCCTTCAATTTTTTCTACTTCCAGGATAACATTTTTGTCGTGCGGAGAAACCAACTGCGACCCATCATTCCAGTAGGCCTTATACCCATTATATTCTTTTGGGTTATGAGAAGCAGTACATACCACACCACCCTGACAACCTAACTCTCTAATTGCAAATGAAAGCTCTGGCGTGGGACGCAAATCCTCAAATAAATAAACACGAATTCCGTTTGCGGCAAATACTTGTGCCGTAGTCTCAGCAAAAAAACGGCTATTATTACGGCTGTCATGTGCGATAGCTACGCTGACATCCCCCTTAAAGACTTGTTTTAAATAATTTGCAAATCCCTGCGTGGCCATCCCCACCGTGTACTTGTTCATTCGGTTTGTACCTACCCCCATTAGTCCTCTCAATCCACCAGTACCGAATTCTAAATTTCGATAAAATGAATCTTCCAACTCCTTAGGATTATCAACAGATAACTGACTAATTACAGCCTTGGTCTCTTCGTCATATTGACCCTGTAACCACTGATTGGCTTTTTCTTGTGCAATGAGGTCCATACACTTGATTTTGAAAGGGCAAAGTTACCGAAATTTGACCTGTAAATAACCCACACTGCACATACAAAAGTACATAAGCGTTTTTTCAAGAATCCTCTTGAGCATAGTTCTTACTTTACACGCAATCTCCGCGTTTTGCCAAACGCTTCCAATTGATACAGGAAGAATTTTGCATAAAGAACAGCTTTACAAAAATCGAATCAAATGGGTGGCGGCAGGAAATATTGGAGGGTATGGAGGTGCTATGATAGGGCTATACACCGCTTGGTACCGCAACTACCCCCAGGGAAAGTTCCACACTTTTAATGACTGGAAAGAATGGAAACAGGTTGATAAAGTTGGACACTTGTATGGAGCTTACATAGAAAGTGTAGCAAGTATGGAATTGTGGAAATGGGCAGGTATGGAACGGAAAAAAAGAATCTGGGTCGGAGGATTAAGCGGAGCTGCTTACCAAACGATAATTGAAATTTTAGATGGTTTCAGTAATGAATGGGGTTGGAGTTGGGGGGATTTTGCAGCCAATATGGCTGGAAGCGGCTTATTGATTGGACAAGAACTAGGTTGGAATGAGCAACGTATCCGAATCAAATTCTCTTATCACCCTCAACCTTACAACGATCCTATTCTCCTAGCAAGAAGTAATCAACTCTTTGGCAAAAACCAAGCTAATCGTTTCCTGAAAGATTATAATGGACAAACGTATTGGGCAAGTATCGGGATTGCTCCCTTTTTAAAAAACTCAAAATGGCCGAAATGGCTAAATATAGCAATTGGTTACGGCGCTGACGGTCTTCTTGGAGGACGAGAAAACTTTTCAAGCTCAGTAAATGGTAGCTTGCCCTTTGACAGGAGAGATATCCCCCGTTACAGACAATGGTATCTTGCACCTGATATCGATTGGAAGAAAATTCCTACCAAAAGAGCTGGAGTACGTTTACTTTTCACTGTTCTTAATGCGTTTAAGTTACCCACGCCTGCAATTGAACTATCAAATAGTAAGGTTCGTCTTCATCCACTGTATTTCTGATTCGATTTGTATTAATTTAGCAACAGTATGAGCCCCATTCAAATTCTAGAACCTCTGATTTTTATTGCGCTGACAATCATTGCAATTGGGTTTGTATTTAAACGCGGAAAAATCATAAGCAAAACAATTCGGTTGGGGAGGGATGAAGAGTTGAAGGGACCCAAAAGCGCTCGCTGGAAAAATGTTTTTCTATTAGCACTGGGACAACAAAAAATGTTCAGAAAGCCAGGAGTTGCGATTCTGCATTTAATTGTTTATGCTGGCTTCATCATTATTAATATAGAAATTATTGAAATAATATTAGATGGAATACTGGGGCAACATCGGCTATTTGCTCCCCTACTTGGCGCTATTTATCCAGTTTTAATAAACTCATTTGAAGCGCTAGCCTTATTGGTGTTACTGGCCTGTATTGTTTTCTTGATTCGCCGAAATCTAAAATCAATCACGCGCTTACAGAGTGCAGACTTGAATGGCTGGCCAAGAAAAGATGCCACTATCATTTTGGGCGCTGAGATTATATTGATGTCACTTTTTTTAATCATGAATGCCAGTGATACGCTTTTACAACAACGCGGTCATCTTAGTTACAGCGAACATCCCACTGGTAATTTCTGGATTTCTTCCTTATTACACCCGCTCCTTTCAAACTGGAGCACCCATAGCTTAGTCATAGCAGAAAGAACTAGCTGGTGGCTTCATATTTTAGGCATTTATGCTTTCCTGAATTATCTGCCCTATTCCAAACATTTGCATATAATCCTTGCTTTTCCCAATGCCTACTATGCACGCTTGGAGCCCTCCGGAAAAATGGAAAATATGCCTGCTATTCAACAAGAGGTCATCTATGCCATGCAACCGGAATTAGCCCCAACGGACAGCAATACAAGTCCACCCAGATTTGGAGCACGAGATGTCATGGATTTAAGTTGGAAGAATTTGCTGGACGCTTACAGTTGTACAGAGTGTGGTCGATGCAGCAGCGCCTGTCCGGCCAATCAAACAGGCAAAATGCTATCTCCTCGCAAAATAATGATGGATACAAGAGACCGTTTAGAAGAGGTAGGCAAATCTATCGCTAAGCATGGCACATGGCATGATGATAGCCGCGCATTATTGCATGACTATATTAGTGTAGAAGAAATTAACGCCTGCACTACCTGTAATGCCTGTGTACAAGAATGTCCAGTAAGCATCAATCCCCTTGACATCATTCTTCAACTGCGTCGTAACCTGGTTATGGAGGAAAGCAAAACGCCTGCTGAATGGGCTACTTTATTTGGCAATGTGGAAAATAATTTTGCACCTTGGAAATTTAATCCCGAAGAAAGAGAAAAGTGGATCGAATCCACCTAATACAACTATTCGCTACTGTCTTTTCTCCACCGATCTAGTTGCTCTCCTATTCTACTCGTTTCCTCATCAGAATGCGTAATACGGTGTACAGCACCCTTATTCCTTAAAAATTTATATAATTGCCAGAAGGCCGTTACCAAAAAAATTGATCCGATAACTAAACTGACCAACGATTGATTATCCCTAATTGCACTCGCCACCAATTGCCCTCCGAAAATAAAAATACTATTACCGAGTAAGGTCCCCATTCCTATTCCAATGATATAGACGTTATATTGTGCACTATTTGCTTCTAACAGTCCCCGGGAGAATAAAACGGTACTCCACCCAAACCAAAAAGGAATTTGAACAGGATTAATAGCACTCATTAAAAAACCAAGCAATAATTTGGGTAATGAACTATCCAAGATCAGGTTTCGACTTTGGCCATTTTCAGTAAAAGCAGTATAAAAATTAGAGGCCGCTAGAACTAGCAGTAATAAAAAAGTGAGGAAATCAAAAATACGTAACAGTTTTGCTTGCTTACGCAACCAATCCATAGCAACCAATGACAATCGAACATAAATCATTTCAGCAAGCAAAGAGCCCAACGAGAATAAAAGTGCAGCCTGCACGCCACTGGCAATCGAAATTTGCATAGCAGCCACATTCAACGTACCCAGCGGCAAAGAACCAATAAAGCTTACTAAAAGACCAATAAAAAGTACTTGAACCAGTTTAACCATAGCAGCAAAATAAACTATATACCGGAAAGATCGAGTTGTTCTAGTTTTTTAAAATGTCGACGAGCAGCATTTAAGTAGTTCCAGCCTCGCTGAAAAGACCAATAACGGACCCCCAGATGATGATTATAGGCACTAATAGCGTACAGGGCTCGCCAGTGTTGCAGTAGAATCCGATAGGCTTGAAGAAGAGATAAGCCAGAATCATAAATATGATTAGGTTCTGCCCCACAACCATTGAACTCTATTATGGAAAACGAGTGCCCCTCTTTAAGATCATGTACTGAGTTTGCTTTGAGATCGTAGCGACCGTAGAAGAAGTTGGTCGATAAACTTAACGTATCAAATTGGGCACAAAGCTGCTCATCGATTTCATGTGCAAGATTAACGAAATGCGCCCCACGATTATGATTACCAGCGTATGAAAGACAATAGGGCTCACTCTTTTTTAGCAATGTAGACCATTGAGAAATATGCTTAGCTTTTAACTCCTTCATTCGATGCTTAGCTTTCGGGTGTTCTAACACTAATTCTTCTAATGTAGAAAAACCATTTCCAGTTACTTGTAATAAGTCTTTTTGAATAAACCCAGTGATCACCCCCATTTTATGGGAAGGATGCCTATAATAGAATATACTGCATTCTAAGGGATAGGTGATCCAATCCTGTACAATATAATTTACAGCAATGGCCTGGTGGTAATTCGACCATTGCTCCCATGATTCTATGCGTCGAAACAATATTCCTTTCATCCCTACATCTGGCTTGACCGTAAAAGGAAGTGTAAAACCGGCTTCTCGAATCAATCTTGAAGCTTCCGTAACAGACAAGGTAGGATCGATGTAAACAGTTTTTGGATAAAGATGAACAGGTAGCTGTTCATACATTTCGCGTTTCCCCTCACCCTCAAACCCTCCGAAAGTAAGAGTGGGATTGGACGAACTGAAAAACCAAAGCGAACGGCTTCGCAGGCAATACCAAAGCCACCAGGGAAGAATGGGCAAGTAAAGTATATAGAAATTCCACTCCTCCCAGCGGAATATTCGGTTGAAGAACTTTAGCATAAGTTGGTCATCAAAAATACTGTAATCAGCTGACCTTCATCCCTGGTAACTATTCAAATTCTGTACTTTTGCCGAATAACTATGCTTTCATGAATATTCCCACGCTTGCGTCCTGTATAGCAGCCGGTAAATCACCATCCATTTTGTTCTGGGTGGGCTGTGCTGGCAGTTTTGATCAACGAGCACAACGTATAAGCAAAGCTTTTGCCCATATTCTACAACAAGTGGGAATTGATTTTGCCATTCTAGGAAAAGAAGAATGTTGCACGGGCGACCCAGCTAGAAGAGCAGGAAATGAATTCCTTTTTCAAATGATGGCCTATCAGAATATTCAAACGCTAAACGGCTATGGAGTAAAGAAGATTGTAACTACCTGTCCTCACTGTTTCAATACCCTGAAAAATGAATACCCAGAACTGGGAGGTCATTATGAAGTTATACACCATACCATACTGCTGCAACAATTGATAGACGAAGGCAAAATTCGTCTAAAGGAAGAAGGCCCTTTCAAGGGAAAACGAATTGTTTATCATGACAGTTGCTATTTGGGCAGAGCAAATGGAATTTATGAAGCACCCCGAGTTGTGCTTGAGATGCTGGATGCAGAACTGGTAGAAATGAAACGGTGTCGTTCGAATGGACTCTGTTGTGGTGCCGGAGGAGCACAAATGTTCAAAGAGGAAGAGAAAGGCACACAACGCATTAATAAAGCAAGAACTGAAGAGGCCCTGGAGACTTCTGCTCCCATAGTTGCCGCAGCCTGTCCATTTTGCAATACGATGCTGACGGACGGTATCAAAGGGGCAGAAAAAGAAGAATTAGTAGCCGTTCTCGATATAGCAGAGATAGTTGAAAAAGGAATGATTACTGATTGATTATGAAACTAGCATATCAAACACTACTCCCTACGAACATTTCGAAATCATCCCGCGTATGGATCTATCAAGCTACCAGAATTTTTTCAATACAAGAGGCGCTGGAAATTGAAGATCGTCTCGAACAGTTCACGCAAAATTGGCAGTCGCATGGAGCTCCCGTTAAAGCAGTTGGCTTACTTTTATTCGGCCAATTCATTGTTCTGATTGCTGATGAGACTAATATCCCAGTAGGAGGATGCAGCACAGATAGCTCAGTTCGTGAAATAAAAAAAATAGAACAAGTTTACGGCGTTGGCCTTTTCGACCGTACACAATTAGCCTTTATAATAAAGGATAAAGTAGAACTCCTACCAATTGCACAGTTCGACTATGCCTTGGAAAAAAATTTTCTAACAAAAGACACGCTCTATTTCAACAACACAGTGGGCCACCTAGCTGAATTTGAAAATAATTGGATAATCCCCATTGAAAAGAGTTGGCTTCAGAAAAAAATAAAAAACCGCTAATAACTTCAGCCTTTCGGCGGTGGTTTAGACTTACCTTTTTTAGTGCCCGATAAAACATAGGCTACAGAAAAACGATAATTACGTGTAAAAGTAACATTGAAACTTTCCGCTGTAAAATTGGGGCCATATGTAAAATTTCGACGTTCTTGATTCATAAACGGATCGATCACATTGAAAGTGCCTATTAATTTCTTAGCAAAGAATTTACCTTGAATACCCATTGTTAAACTAGTATTCCAACGAGCAAATCCTTGTGGAGTGGCAAAACGATTCAAGTTGAAATTAGAAGTCAGATTCCAGTTTTCGTGAGGAGTCCATTGCTGACCCAATGTGGTTGTCAAGGATGGGCCATTTCTAAACTTTCTTACCAGTCGGTCATAAAGGCTGTATTTGATATACGTGAAACTTGCACTGGCGTTCAATTTAAGCTTCTTAGCAACAGTATACCCATTCCAAGTACTAGCCTCAAACTCCTGGCGGCTACTTATATTTTCCCAGGTAATTTCCGTTTTCCCTCCCTCTACAAGCGTTCGTACTTGATTAAAAATATCATCAACTTGATGATATCCAACTCCAAGGTTCAGAAAATACTTTGCCCTGGTTCTACTAAGCACCAGGTTGTAATGATCAGTTGTGGAGGCTAGCAAATTGGGATTTCCAAAACGCAGGTTAAAAGGATCTGAGAACTCAAGTACAGGATTAAGCTGCTGCATCCCCGGGCGATTGATACTTCTTCTAAATGATAGCGTTGCACTAAAACGATCCTTCCATGATTTATTAAGATTAAAAAAAGGAAGCCAGGTTGGATATTGATTTGCAACTTGTTTATTCTCGTTTCGAATATCAAAACCAATCAAGGTTTTTTCGAGAGAGGTTCCAGCAGTTACACTCAGATTCTCGCCAATTACTTTTTTTATGGAAAGTCTCAGGTTATAAATTTCCTGAGAAAAAATAAAGTCGTTACTTAACAGTGGTAAAGGAAGAAAGATTTGTTCTGGCATTTTTTGATAGGAAGTAGCTGTAATGGCATGTGTTGACATGTAATTGTAAAATGCCCCTAAAGACAAACTTAGTTTAGCAGGTTGCCAGTTTTTATCATAGGAAAATCGTAGTGCTCCTCCTTGATTCCTATTCTCTAATAGTTGTCTTTGCAAAGAATCCTCCCTACTGATACCGCCGTCTGGACGTAAATAATTTTGCAAAAAATCACGGTTACTCTGTATTTGACCACCATTCCAATTTGTGAAAATCCTGAGCGTCTGCCCTGCTTTAGTTTTTAACGTGTAATTAAGCTGTAGGGACGGCGTCCAATTTCTATTGTTGCTTAAAACAGAACGATCGGTTACTCTCCATACCGCATTGAATCTGTTTATGGAGGAAAATCGGGTTGTAGAGTTCTGTGCTGCCTCATTATGATTTAATTGAACTACTCCATTAAAAGCAGACTTAGGATTTAGCTGAAAATCAAGATTAACGCGTAGTGAGGGACGTGCATTTTGGCTAGTATTTTGATTGGTAGTATTCAAATAATTAACTGAATCAGTATACCTGTTTTGTCTGGTTGAATACCCTTGTCCCTGAAACCTATTTTGACTCCATCCACCGTTGACAGCTAGAGACAAACCCTTTTTCCTATAGTTATAACTACCATTTGCCGAAAACTCGCCACGAGTGCCAACAGTAAACCCAATTCTACCACTTTTTCCAACTTTACCTTTACGCATAACAATATTGATCACTCCGCCTTGCTCATTGGCATACTGGGGTGGAGGATTAGTCATTACCTCGATTTTTTCGATAGAACTTCCGGGTAATGATTCCAATAGGTCCTGAAGCTGCTGCAAATTCAACTCAACGGGTTTATCATCAATCAAGATGCGTGGCTCTTTTCCCCTTACTGTAATTTTCCCATCCGCATCCTTGGCCACCAACGGCATTTGTGTTAACAACTCCCCTGCAGTTGAACCAGCAGCAGTTGCGGACTCTGTCACATTAAAAGTAATATTACCCTCACGAGATTCAATTAGGGGCTTTTCAGCATAGATAACCACTTGTTCTAATTCGCTTATTTCATTGTTTTTCAATATGATATCAGCTATATTAAAATCTAATCTTTCGGTGCGAATATGAATGCTATCAATTCTTAATACTCTTTTTCCGACATAGCTGATAGTTAGAGAATAATACCCTGTTTTTAATAGCGAAAATTTGAATTCGCCTTTTGAATCTGTTTGCAGAGTTGCAAACTGAACAGAGTCAGTAATGTAAAACAGATTAACGGTAGCACTGGATAATGGCTCCGTCTTTTCGCTTAAGATATTACCAGACACTACGCCTCTGCTTCCAGGCTGGGCATGGATAATATTCCCAAAAATCAAAATACTAACTAGTAATAAAAAATGCTTCAAACCAATGTCTTAGACGCCAAATATACCTCTATCATTCATCGAAAAAGTTAAAGAGTCGTGACAACCTGTCAGATTCGGGACGCTCTTGGTATATTTGCGGCTCCCCAATTTTAGTATATGGAGGAACTGATACTAGATAAAACACAAGATGAGACCAGGCAAGGCGAGGCTTATGCCCCCTCTCACTTATTTCAAAAGAAATTCGAACGCCATTTCTATATCGAGAGTTATGGATGCCAAATGAATTTTGCAGATAGTGAAGTGGTAGCCTCTATTCTTCAAGAGGCTGGATTTGGCCCCACCAGAAACGTAGAGGATGCTGATCTTATTTTCATAAATACTTGTTCAATCAGGGAAAAAGCAGAGCAGACCGTTCGGAAGCGCCTTACAAATTTTAAAAGACTAAAGCGACAAAAAAAGTCTCTTTTAATTGGAGTATTGGGATGCATGGCAGAAAGACTTAAATCTAAATTTTTAGAAGAAGAAAAGTTAGTTGATTTAGTTATTGGGCCCGATGCCTATCGCTCGCTTCCCCATTTAATTGAAGAGGCCGCAGGGGGCCAAAAAGCAGTTAACGTATTGCTAAGCCGTGAGGAAACTTACGCAGATATTTCACCAGTTCGTTTAGATAGTAACGGAATAAGTGCATTTGTAAGTATTATGCGTGGCTGTAACAATATGTGCTCTTTCTGTGTAGTCCCATTCACACGTGGACGAGAAAGAAGCAGAGATCCGCAAAGTATTATCCATGAATGTGAAGATTTATACAAAAACGGCTATAAAGAAATTACACTGCTTGGACAAAATGTTGACTCTTATTATTACGCTTCCTCTTTTGAGTCATTTCCACCCATCACATTTGCCAACCTATTAGAAAAAGTTGCACAAATTTCCCCTGAGCTATTAGTGCGTTTTTCTACCTCACATCCTAAGGATATTACCGATGAGGTCTTGCACACGATGGCAATGTATGAGAATATCTGTAAATACATCCACCTGCCCGTACAAAGCGGATCTAGCCGGGTGTTGCAATTGATGAACAGAACCTATACCCGGGAATGGTATATGGCAAAAGTAGACCGAATACGCACGCTGCTACCGGATTGCGGAATAAGCGCTGATATAATCACAGGATTTTGCACAGAGGATGAAAAGGACCATCAAGACACCCTTTCCATCATGGAATACTGCAAATATGATTTTTCCTACATGTTCATCTACAGTGAACGCCCAGGCACCCTGGCAGCACGTAGATATGCTGATGATGTACCCGAGGACATAAAGAAAAGTAGGTTGGAAGAAATTGTTTCAATGCAAAATAAATTATCACTGGAGAGTAATCAACGAGATATCGGAAAATCTTATAAAGTGTTAATTGAAGGTGACAGCAAAAAAAACAAAGAAGAATGGAAAGCCAGAAACTCACAAAATAAAGTGGTGGTATTTCCAAAAGAAAATTACACGTATAAAAAGGGTGACTTTGTTACTGTAAAAATTGCCGATTGTACCCAAGGTACCTTGAAAGGCAATATCGTAGCCAACTAACCTATTCATTACTAAAATGGATATACAAAGCATAAAAAATAGATTTGGAATCATAGGAAATGCTCCTGCATTAAATTATGCTATTCAGGTTGCCTCTCAAGTTGCCGCCACGGATTTAACTGTACTGATCAATGGCGAAAGCGGTGTGGGTAAAGAAGTATTTTCACAGATCATTCATTCCCTGTCAGCCCGTAAACACAACCCGTTTATTGCAGTTAACTGCGGCGCCATTCCAGAAGGAACAATCGATTCTGAATTATTTGGTCACGAAAAGGGATCATTCACGGGTGCTACCGAAGCGCGAAAGGGATACTTTGAAACGGTCAATGGCGGCACCATTTTTTTAGATGAAATTGGAGAGTTACCGCTGGGCACGCAAGCTAGGCTATTAAGAGTACTTGAAACAGGTGAATATATTCGGGTAGGCTCCTCAAAAGTTCAAAAAACCGATGTACGCGTGGTGGCTGCAACAAACAGAGAATTATTGCAACAGGTACAAAATGGAAAATTCAGAGAGGATCTTTATTACAGACTAAGCACCGTTCCTATTCGCGTCCCCTCCCTGCATGATCGTCCGGAAGATATCCATTTGCTATTTAGAAAATTTGCAGCTGACTTTGCAACTAAATACAAAACAGCATCCGTACAGTTGGATGAGGAAGCTAGGCAGGTCTTATTGAATTATCCCTGGCCCGGGAATGTGCGCGAACTGAAAAACATAGCAGAACAGATTTCAGTTCTCGCCTCCGATAAATTAATTACGGCGGAGCATTTAAAAAAATATTTACAGCCCTTCTCCACTAACCGTATGCCGGTATGGACAGGCAACAATAGCAATCAACCTGAATTTTCCAATGAGAGAGAGATCCTCTACAAACTATTCTTTGACATGAAAAAAGATGTCAACGAACTAAAGAGAATGTTTATTGAACTGCTAAACAATCCGGAGCTTGCGGCATCCTATCCTCAGCTAGCAAGAAAATTACATGAGTTAAACACTACTTCACCCGATTTATTAGCCCCCCTTCCTGTGTCGGCAACTAGTCCCATTACACCTGCCGTGCATCCTGCCACTGTTCCGCTGTTACCCGCAGGTTTCTCCCACCCCAATTCAGAAATCCAAGAACACGTAGAGGTGGACGAGAGTCTCAATATCATGGAAAAAGAAAAAGAATTAATTCTAAAGGCACTTAAAAAACATAAAGGGAAAAGAAAGGATGCGGCCCTCGATCTGGGAATTAGCGAAAGAACATTATACAGAAAACTCAAAGAGTACGACATTGAAGAATAAAATTACATACAAGTCCACCCCCCTGCTATTCTTTATAGCGGCCATTCTTCTGTTTCTCCAAATGGGATTAAATAGTTGTGGCATTTATCGTTTTACAGATGCCTCCGTACCAGACAGCATTAAAACGGTGAAGGTAAATTTTATCGAAAACAAGGCTTCCTACATCAATCCCCAATTAAGTCCGCGACTGACAGATAAAGTCAGACAAAAAATTGTAGCGCAAACAAGACTTGTTCAAACTAACAATGAAGCGGATTGGGAAATTAGTGGAGCCATCACGCAATACAGTTTTTCTACCTCCGCGATTGCTGGACAGCAATCCGCAAATAACAGGTTAAGCGTAAGTTTACAATTAAGCGTATATGATAGAAAAGCTGATGAAACTCGAAAGATAGATGTAAGCAGAAGTTTTGAGTTCAAAGGAAGTCTATCCGTACAAGCTGCCGAAGCCTCTCTTGGCGAAGAATTGGTTCGTACTTTAGCCGACGACATATTTAATAAAGTATTTTCGAATTGGTAATTCATGCAGCATCCGCTTTCTACAATATCATTAAACCTTTTGGGCAAAGCGTCTGCCGAGGAATGCACGTTGACAGAAATTAAAAAACTATGCGCAGACTACCCTTGGCTAGCAACGGCCAGGCTACTTTTAATACACAAGCTTAAGTCTTCGCAAGATCCATCCTGGCAAACTGCATATGAACAAGCCCAATTATTTTTCCCTACTACCAATTGGCTTAATTTGTTGCTGGAGTCAACTACACAAAGACCTGCATTTGTAGCATCGATACCTACTGGAAGTAAGGGAATTCAACAAGAAGTGCCGCTGGCATTTGAACCCTACCACACCATCGATTATTTTGCTTCCCAAGGAATTCAATTTAAACCAGAAGATATACCATCCGATAAATTTGGACAACAGCTTAAAAGCTTTACAGAGTGGATAAAAGCCATGAAGCGCCTTCCCCTCTCAGAAATGGGAAAATCAATAGATCCAAAAGAGGAAAAAAAAGTAGAGCAACTAGCTGGCAATTCCTTGCAACAAAATGAAGTGGTAACGGAGGCCATGGCAGCAATATGGATTAAGCAAGGCAACCCTGCAAAAGCCAGAGAGATCTACACTAAATTAAGTTTGCTAGAGCCCTCGAAAAGCGCTTATTTTGCTAACCGAATCAATGATTTAAACACATAGTCATGACCATCTTATTTGTAATACTAATTGTTGTTGCCGCCCTGTTCTTAGGTTTTTTTGTTCTAGTACAAAACCCAAAAGGTGGTGGCTTGTCAGGTAATATCGCTGGCTTTAGCACCCAGTTTATGGGCGTTAAACAAACAACTGATGTACTCGAAAGAGGTACCTGGATCTTTGGCGCCGTAGTAGCCTTATTGTGCCTGTTTTCAGTATTCTTTATTCAGGGGGGTGCTAGCAACCAGAGCGATAGAGCCAAGGAAGCTAGCGGCTTGACGGTGCCCACACAGGCTTCCCCTGCTCCTGCATCAACCTTGCCAACTCCAGCACCTGCCCCTGCTCAACCTCAATAATAATCTTATAACATAAAGAGGAAACCCCACGACACTCGTGGGGTTTTTTTTTCTTAAATTGGAGTGATGCGTTTAAAACATATTTCATTCGCCATACTTATTAGCAGCATAGCTGTAGCAGCATGGGTCGCATGGGGACTTTTCGGGCCTACCCTTTCGTCGGAGCAAAAGTATCTTTACGTCGAGCAATCAACCCCAAGCGCTCAACTGTTAGAATCCATTAAAGAAAAAGAAACACTACAGTCAACCTTTTGGGTTAAGAATCTTCTTGAATGGTGGGGAGTCGATACAGTCAGAAACGGAAGATATAAAATTTCGACAGGCATGACCGCCTTTCAGCTAGCGAGAAATCTTCGAAATGGCAGGCAGGCTTTTGTAAAACTATCCATCAATAAAATCAGAACCATCGAAGAGTTAGCGGGTCGCATCGGAAATGGGATTGACTCTAAAATTGACTCCCTACAACTACTCCAATATTTAGACAATCAGGATTCAATCAAAAAATTTGGTGTGAACCCCCAAACCCTTCTTGCTTTAACATTACCCTATACATACGAATTAGGGTGGGCAGAGAATCCCTCAGAAATAATAGAACGATTTTACAAGCGTTGGAATCAATTCTGGACGGAGGATAGAATTCAAAAAGCAAGAGAGAAAAAACTAAACCCTATTGAAGTATCCATATTGGCCTCTATTGTGGAGGAGGAAACCAATAATAAAGAGGATCGCTATTTAATTGCCAGTACGTATTTAAACCGCCTTCGGATGGGAATGAAACTCCAGGCAGATCCCACTGCCAAGTATGCAAGCAGAGATTTTAAATTAAAACGAATCATGTACGGGCATCTTAAGATCGATTCCCCCTATAACACCTATCTATATTCAGGTCTCCCACCAGGTCCTATTTGTACCCCTTCCATACAAGCAATAGAAGCTGTACTGGAAGCACCTGAAACCAATTATTTGTTCTTTGTAGCAAGTTGGAGATTTGATGGAAGAAGTTTATTCTCTTCAACGTACAAAGACCATCAGGCCTATGTTAAATTATTTCATGAGGCACAACGCAAAAGACTAGAATGAACGGAAAAAATAAATTAGTTGATTTCGTGATTCAATTACCTGTTGTAAACTGGTTAATTCATAAAAGTAAGACCACTACATTGCCTGGATTTTCTGGGATTCCTATCTATCAAGTAGTTTCATTTTTTATTCGGCAGGTCCAAACAATTGGCATGACAGAACGCGCCTCAGCCATTGCTTTCAATTTTGTAATGGCCATCCCCCCTGCAACTATTTTTCTATTTACTTTAATTCCTTACCTGCCGATCACACAATCCCTTCAACAAGAACTCTATAAACTAATAAAAGATATAATTCCTGGAGAAAGAAACAATGCCGTGCTCATTAACTTTTTACAGGATTTTATCAATAACCCAAGAAATGGTTTGCTCTCACTCGGCTTTATTCTTTCTTTATATTTTTCCTCCAATGCCATGATGGGGATTATGCGCTCATTTGATAAAAACTACGCCGGCTTTAAAAAAAGATCCAATTGGCAACGCCGAAAAGCGGCTCTACGTTTAACCGCCTTACTATATGTATTTGTGATGGCTTCGTTGGTAGCATTAATTGCACGAGAAGTGGTGCTAGAATGGCTTGGTATTGAAAATGCCACCATACGTGCACTGCTATCTAACCTTCGGTGGGGTGTTATATTTCTTTTATTCTTTGGCTGTATTTCATCAATCTACAGACTAGCCCCCTCCGTACACAAGAAATGGAAATTAATCAACCCAGGCTCAATAGTAGCAACTAGCTTGATGTTGATTACATCTGGTGCACTATCATGGTGGGTCGCAAATTTTTCAAACTATAATCAACTATATGGCTCTATCAGTACCGTACTGATTATCATGATACTGATCTTTATTAATTCTTTGATTCTATTAATTGGCTTTGAATTAAACGTAAGCATCTACTCGTTAAAATCTGCTCGTGCAGATGAAAGATTAGATACAGAGAATTAATTTATTCCAACTCCCAATCCTTTAACAATTGTAGTCGAGCTGCTGCTTCCTGCGGGTTCCCCTGATAATGACCAGCAATTTCTTTTTGT
>CAINBK010000307.1:0-2761 GCA_903846615.1 uncultured Bacteroidota bacterium | reverse complement strand
CATCAATATCTGAGTTCTTATTGAGTTCTGTAATCTTCTCAAGTAGTTGCGTCGCTGTGATGGATGTATCAAAGCGTAATAGAGTAGAAATAAAACCTGTTTCCTCGCAGGCTTTAACTTTGGCAGCAACGTAGGTGGCGCTAGCTCCATTGTCGCCAATTAAAATTGCAGCCAGGTGTGGCACTTTTTTCCCTTCTGCTTTTAGTTTTTCAACGGCTATTTTCAGTTTCTCTTTAACAGCTTGAGCAGCTAGTTTTCCATCCAAAATTTTCATGCTGCGAAATTAGCATCAATTTGTAGGATTATTCGAATGAAAAACCAATTCTTTCCCTTGCTTCTCCGGTTGCCACCGATTAGACTTTAGGGATGGACGTTAGGGTTAAATTGTGGGGATGGCTAATCTCTTGTTTATTGTTTTTGCAGGGGTCAGGAGTATACGCACAATTGGGGACGCCTTCTCCTTTTCAAATTATTCAGCCAATAGAGTTAGATACAGTTTTTCAGGCGGATCCTGGTAGTGCGGTACTATATCCTGGGTTACCCATTTCAAAAAGAGCTGTTACTCAATTATCTTATCACCGATTGATGGATTTGCGTAATTGGCAGCGACTATCATTCACGGCAAAAAGACAATTTCAGGCCACATCAAGTGTTTTGCAATTGACAGCGGAGAAACTCCCTGCTGCTGTTTCTTCCTCACAATTAACTATTCAGTTTTCAAGATTTTTACAACACAACTATGCTGTCGGCATACAGTTAGGCGTCTTGAGAAAGTCTTATCAGCTCTATCATCCTTCCTTAACACCTTTTGCACAAGTAGGTTGTTGGACTAAATTTTCACCTACTTTTTTTCATGCAATTTCTTTGGGGTTTTCAATGCGTGAGGTTGCGACAGGGTGGAAGCAGACTCCTTATATTCTTTTGGCCCGCAGTATTACATCAGTCCAGGTTGGTCGGGTAGCAACTTTTCAACTCCAACTGGAGAAAGCAAGTCAGTATTCGCTTTTCTGGCAGGCCGGTGTTAATATTATTGGCAGTCAATCAATTTCATTTCGATTCTTATATAGTTCTGCACCACAGTGGTGGGTCATTCATTTTTTATTTCCGGTCAGAAAAATTTTAGTAAACCTATCCTTGGGATTTCAGCCATTGCTCGGTACAATTTCTGGCGTCACCACCACTTGGTCAAAGTAAAACAAAATACATGCGGCTTACAGCTTATCTATATAGCTTATTCTTGCTTTGTCATGGGTGTACTTTTTTATCGGCTAAAGCACAGTCTGTTATTTCAAGTCCAAACCTGCTGCACACTTGGCTTGAAACTGAGGGGCTTAATTGGGAGGATGAGGTGGATTCATCATTCATTTCAAATCACCTCAATGTTAAATTAGATCTTAACAGGGTAGGCCCAAGACAGTTAGACTCTATTGGGGCTTTGACATCATTTCAGATTGAGAGTTTTTGCCAGTATCGTAAATCCTTTGGAATTTTTGTTGATCTCTATGAACTGCAAGCTATTCCTGGTTGGGATATCGGAACGCTAAGACGTGTAGCAAAGTGGTTCACCTTGATTCCACTTGAGTGGTATGAACAACCTCTATTTGGCAAGAGGTCGTATCAGTCTACACTTTCACTTCGTTGGCGATTGTCTGGTCAGCAAGAACAGAATAATACTAGCGCTGCCTCTTCTTGGTTGGGAGACAGGCATTCCTTGCAAGTCTTGTATCGTTATAATTCTCAGCAAATAAAAATTGGTATAACAGCGGAGAAAGATCCTGGTGAATATTGGATTACGCGTAATACTAAAATTCTTACTGATTTTGTAAGTGCGTATGTTTCTATTACAGGCAAGGGTGTGATGCGACAAATAACTGTTGGTGATTTCACTGTAAACATGGCGCAGGGACTTATCCAATGGCAGTCCATGAACTTCAGAAAAACGCCTGTACTAACAATGTTAAAGAAAAGTAAACCTGTTTTTCAACCGCATCGTAGTCTAAATGAATTCAACTTTCATCGTGGTTTTGCTATTGAGCTGGTTCAAAAAAATCATTCACTCTCGCTATTTACATCATGGCGAGGACTATCTGCAAATTTTGGATTTTCGGCCATGACAGATCTTGCTGGTATTACATCTTTTCATACATCTGGCTATCATCGAACTGAAGCCGAAATTGCCAAAAAAAATAATGCAACACAGTTTGCATGTGGAGGACGATACGGGTTTAGAAAAGGAGTGTTTACAGCGGGTTTAAATTTTATATCGTACCAGTTTAGCGCACCACTAATTACTACTAATAGATCTTATGATCAATTTGGAATTATGGGTCGAAAATGGATTAATGCAAGTGTTGATTTAAGTTTTACCTATAGAAACTGGCATCTATTCTTAGAACAAGCTACTGACAAGAAAGGTTCTTTAGCTGGAATTGCTGGATTATTATATAGTGTAAGTAAACAAATAGATGTTGGATGCTTAGGAAGGATTTATTCAAGGGCTTATCAAAGTTTATATTCAAATGCAATAGCAGAAGGAAGCCTGCCTTCCAATGAAGAGGGAGTTTTTTGGGCTGTAAACATCAGGCTAAGCCCAACTTTACAATTTCAACTATTTGCAGACTATTTTCACTTTCCCTGGCTCCGATATTTAATTGATCAACCATCCCGAGGACTGGAACGTTTTTTTCAATTCAATTATCAACCAGATAAGGCCCAGCTGTTTTACTTGAGAATTCGAGAAGAACAAAAGTTGCAGACCATT
>CAINBK010000306.1:0-16991 GCA_903846615.1 uncultured Bacteroidota bacterium | reverse complement strand
TTATTGGCTACTGTAAAAGGAGACGTACATGATATCGGGAAAAATATTGTAGGAGTAGTACTGGGTTGTAATGGTTACGATATTATTGATATGGGTGTGATGGTACCTGCTGATAAAATTTTAGATACGGCGCAAAAAGAAAATGTAGACGTAATTGGTTTAAGTGGGTTGATTACTCCTTCATTAGATGAAATGGTACATGTGGCCCACGAGATGAAACGTCGTGGCATGCAACAGCCCTTGTTGATCGGGGGCGCTACGACTTCACGAATGCATACTGCTGTTAAAATTGCACCGCAATACGAGCATGGTGTACTACATGTGCTAGATGCTTCTCGCAGTGTAACAGTAGTTAGCTCGCTATTGAATAAAGAACAGAAAAAAGATTTACTGAACCATACCAAACAAGAATACGAAACACTCCAATACCAGTTCAGTAATAAAAATAAAAAAGCACTGATTCCGTACTCAGAGGCTGTGGTGACCAAGGAATACTTTGATTGGAAAAAATACAAACCCACTACCCCCACCTTCACGGGGAAAAAAGTAATCAAACAAGCCGACCTTGCTACTATTGCACGATATATTGACTGGGGGCCTTTCTTTATTGCCTGGGAAATGCCTGGCCGTTATCCGGAAGTACTGAGTGATGCTGTATTTGGAAAAGAAGCGCAACGCCTTTTTAATGACGCACAAAAATTATTAGAACAAATCATTGCTGAAAATTGGTTTCAAGCAGATGGCGTGATAGGATTTTGGCCAGCCGTAAGCAATAACGCAGATACCGTCACTTTACAAACAGAGCAGGGATCTGTTCAACTGGAGTTCTTGCGTCAGCAACTTAAAAAAGCAATCGGTCAACCTAGCTTTTCACTAGCAGATTTTATCTGTCCCGCTGAATTAGGTACTGACTATATGGGCTCTTTTGCGGTGACTATTCACGGTGCTAAAAAACACATTGATCGATTTGCTGCAGAGCAGGACGAGTACAACAAAATCATTGTGCAGATCTTAGCAGACCGCATGGTAGAAGCCTTTGCCGAATACTTACACGAGCAGGTACGTAAAGAATATTGGGGCTATGAGAAAAGTGAATCACTCACTAACGAACAATTAATTCGAGAAGATTATAACGGTATCCGTCCTGCACCAGGCTATCCTGCCTGCCCTGATCATACAGAGAAGCTTAAATTATTTTCCTTACTCAATGCTACAGAAGAAATTGGTATCACGCTTACTGAAAGTTTAGCGATGAATCCACCTGCTTCCGTATGCGGTTGGTATTTTGCACACCCACAAAGCCACTACTTTGGTTTAGGAAAAATTGACCGCGATCAACTCAAGGATTATGCACAACGCAAGAGTATGTCCTTGGAAGAAGCGGAGAAATGGTTGCGACCTGTGCTGGAATAAGCTAATTCCAAGTTATGCCTAATTGCTTCAGCTCTTCATGCAACTGAGTTGCTGATTGGAAATGTATGCCTCGCAAACCCAAGGCCTCCCCTGCTTTTACATTACGTAAATTATCGTCGATAAAAACAGCAGAGGAAGGGTTGACTTGATAGCGAGAAAATAATAATTGATAAAACTCAGGAAACGGTTTACGAGTTCCTTCCTCTCCACTGACCAGACGCCCATCAAACCAATGCAAAAAATCAAAACGTGCTAAAGCAATATGAAAATTCTCAGCACTCCAGTTGGTCAGCGCATAGAATTTAAATTGCTGACTCTGTTTTAATGCACGGAATAATTCTACAGTTTCCGGCAGTGGCCCCCGCAACATTTCAATCCAACGTCCATAAAAATCACGGATAGGTTGTTGCCATTTAGGATCAGGGAAGGCTGCAAGTTTTTCTTCGGTAGCTCGTTGCAAAGAATATCCGGCATCTTGTTGCTCATTCCAATCGGGCGTACAGATTTGTTGGAAAAAATAATCCCGATCAGCAAGATTCTCAAAATACTCTTGGTGATATACATATAATGGACTCCAGTCTACTAGAACACCGCCTAAGTCCCAAACAATTGTATCTATACCCGCACTCATGCTTTCCCGTACTTCATCTTCAAGGCAATCATAATACCGGACATCAAAAGCATCACGGCATTAGTAAGTATAATTACAAAATTGTCGATCATAAACCCATACACCAGCCACATGATCTCATTGATAAATGCAATCAAAAACATAGTCAACGAAATATCACGAGCTGACTTGTCTCTCCAGGTTTTAATAACCTGTGGCATAAATGTAAAAGCGGTTACCGCTCCGGCAGCATAACCTAAAATTTCTGCTCCACTCATAATTGTAGATTGAACTACGAAGGTAAGTACTCTACCGCTTCTCAAATAACCACCATAACCTGCGGCGTGGCTTCACCTGATAATTAGATCGAATGTAGCGCTGAATATGTGCCATAGCCTCATCTACATCATCGGTAAAAAGCAATAAATCCAGATCCTCCGGAGAGATTGTTCCGTCGTCCTCCATTTTCTTAAATACATCCATCAAAGGCTGATAATAATCTTTCCCGAATAAGATAACAGGAAATCGTGTAATAGTTTTGGTTTGTACCAAGGTGAGCGTTTCAAAAAGTTCGTCCATGGTTCCAAAACCACCAGGCATAATGACAAATGCATAGGAATATTTCACTAGCAATACTTTGCGAACAAAGAAATGCTCAAAGGTGACGGAGCGATGTAAATAAGGATTCTCTTTCTGTTCAAAGGGTAACACAATATTACAGCCAAAGGATTGTCCTCCGTTTTCAAATGCACCCCTGTTGGCGGCTTCCATGATACCGGGACCTCCTCCCGTTAGCGTAGTGAGTCCCATTTCGGCAATACGCTTTCCAAACTCACGCGCCTGTTGGTAATAGAGATGATCCTCCCCAAAACGAGCAGACCCAAATACAGTTATACTAGGACCTGCAAAATGAAGTATACGGAATCCTTTGATAAACTGTTTAAATACACGCCAGGCAAAAGCCAACTCATAACCACGGCTCTTTGGCCCCTCGAGATAAACATGGTGTTTAGGATGAATTAGCTGAGGTTCTTGTTTTTTATGTACGGTAGAGGCCATAGTTGATGAAGTTACTTTTTCAATCCCGACATTTGCAGGGAAGCACGTAGAAGTGTTTTACAAAATTATGCGGATCATATCGTACAATGTCAATGGAATTCGTGCAGCCATAAAAAAAGGGCTGCTAGACTGGCTACAAACAAACCCGGCTGATATTATTTGTTTACAGGAAACTAAAGCCAGACAAGAAGATGTGGACTGCAAGCCTTTCCATGCGCTGGGATATCAGGACTACTGGTTTAGTGCACAAAAAAAGGGATACAGCGGAGTGGCTGTTTTCACTAAAATCAAACCGGACCATGTTGAGTTGGGGAACGGACATGGACAAAGCGATGAAGAGGGCCGCGTTATTCAATTAGACTTTGGAAGTATACGGCTAATCAACGCGTACTTCCCCAGCGGAACCAGCGGAGATGAAAGACAGGAATTCAAATACAAATGGCTGGACGAATGTTTTAGTTGGCTGCAAAAACTAAAGAAGAAACATCCACAGCTGATTTTATGTGGCGATTACAATATTGCGCATCAGGAAATTGATATCCACGATCCCAAGGGGAATAAAAATTCTTCCGGATTTCAACCCGCCGAACGCGAATGGATGACAAAACTTTTTGAAAGTGGCTGGGTAGATACATTTCGAAAGATTCATCCAGAACCACATCAGTATAGTTGGTGGAGCCAGCGTTTTCCCAGCGTTCGTTTACAAAACAAGGGATGGCGTATCGACTATATCAATGTTACTACACCACTTGAGAAAAAAATCAAGGACGCTTACATATTACCCATGGTAAAACATTCGGATCATTGTCCTGTTTATCTGGAGTTAAAAAAATAATCCATGTATATCTACAATGTAACTGTAAAAGTAGACCATGCTATTGTTAAGGAATGGGTGCAATGGTTAAAAACTGAACATATCCCCGAGGTAATTGGCACGGGTTGCTTTACTACGGCAACAGTACTGGAGCTATTGGAAAACGTAGATGAAGAAGGTGCCACCTTTGCGGTACAATATAAAACCGCCAGGCTGGAGGACTATAAGCGTTATTTGGCTGAATTTGCCCCGGAAATGCGGCAAAAAGGGTTGGACAAATGGGGAGATCGCTTTATTGCATTTCGTACACTGATGAAAATCGTGGATTAAGGGTGCATAACCCCTTTTTTTATTTTTCCTCAATGAAAAAGCGGCTAAATTTGTCCCTCTTTACGTTTTAAAATCCAAAGCATGAACAAGGGAGATTTGATCAATAAGGTAGCAGACGATGCAGGAATTACTAAAGCGCAAGCCAACGAAGCCATTGATGCTGTGATTGAAGCAATTGGAAAAACCTTGAAAGGAGGCGGAAAAGTTACGTTGGTTGGATTTGGAACCTTCTCTGTTTCTAAACGTGCCGCCCGCAATGGCAGAAATCCTAAAACTGGAGAAACAATCAAAATAAAAGCTCGTAAAGTTGCTCGCTTTAAAGCAGGCAAGGAACTGGCTGAAATGCTTTAAACCAAACACATAAACCACTAAATAAATACTACCATGGGAAGAGGTGATAAAAAAACAGCCAAGGGAAAACGCTTTAAAGGTTCATTCGGCAAGAGTCGTCCTGCCAAGGTTACTAAAAAAGCAGCCCCTAAGAAAACCAAATAAAACGGTTTGCTGATGAAATGAAAAAGGAAGCATTGCTTCCTTTTTTTTATTTGACGAGTGTTCCTACTTTATCGCCAGTCACTACCCTGCTCAGATTGCCGGGTTGATTCATATTAAATACAATAATGGGAAGCTTGTTCTCCATACATAGCGTAAATGCAGTCATGTCCATTACTTTTAACTGCTTAGACAAACATTCGGAAAAACTGATTTCGTCATAACGGGTAGCGGTTTTGTCTTTTTCAGGGTCCGCCGTATAGATACCATCTACTCGTGTTCCTTTTAAAATTACATCAGCGCTGATTTCAATAGCACGCAATGAACCCGCTGTATCAGTGGTGAAGTAAGGGTTACCGGTGCCAGCCCCAAATATCACTACCCTACCTTTTTGTAAATGACGAATAGCCCTGCGACGAATATAAGGTTCTGCGATCTGCTCCATTTTTATAGCACTTTGTAAACGCGTATACACGCCTATTTTTTCCAATCCTGCTTGCAAGGCCATCCCATTAATGACCGTAGCCAACATGCCCATATAATCACCATGTGCTCTTTCAATCCCCGTTTCCTGTTCGTTCATCCCTCTATAAATATTACCACCTCCGATCACAACCGCCACCTGAACACCCAACTCAGTAATGGCCTTGATGTCTTTTGCATATTGAGAAATAATAGCGGTATCAAATCCGAAGCTTTTGTCTCCCATCAGGGCCTCGCCTGATAATTTCAATAAAACGCGTTTGTAAACAGGTAACATGCAATTGGCTTTGGTGAACGAAGATAACCAAATTACAAGGCCAAAAAAAAGCGTCCGGGGTATCCGGACGCCTGTATAATTTAGCGGAAGCGGGGATTATCCCAGTGCTACGCGCTTAAAGCTAGTCACTTTTACATCACCAGATTCCTTCAGGTAGTCGCCCACAGACTTACTGGCATCTTTTACAAAAGCCTGAGCCGTGAGGGTTTGCTCTTTGAAGAACGCGCCCATTTTACCTTCTGCAATCTTAGCGATCATTTCAGCAGGCTTTCCAGCCATTTTAGGATCCTGATTCATCAACTCTACTACAATGCTCTTCTCGCGCTCGATTACATCAGCTGGCACAGATGCAGCATCTACAGCAACCGGATTCAACGCAGCAATTTGCATCGCTACGTCTTTACCAGCCTCAGCAGCAGGCTTGTCCATACCTACCAAAACACCAATACGGTAAGCACCATGAATATAAGAAGACACATAAGGTGCATCGATACGCTCGAATTTTGTAACACCGATTTTTTCACCAATGGTAGCTAATTTCTCATCTATCAAACCTGCGATGGTCAGTGCGCCAATTTTTACATTCATCAACTCATCGAGTGAATTAACATTGCTAGCAATTGCTGCATCCGCAATGCTTTTTCCAAAGGCAACAAAGTCAGCATTCTTGGACACAAAATCTGTTTCGCAACTTACACAAACCACAATACCTGTTTTGTTATCGGCAGTTGTCTGTGCAATTACCACTCCTTCTTTTGCTTCGCGGTCGCTACGCTTTGCAGCAACTTTCTGTCCTTGCTTACGCAACCAGTCAATAGCGGCTTCAAAATCACCATTTGTTTCAGTCAGGGCTTTACGGCAATCCATCATACCGGCGCCAGTTGTCTGACGAAGTTTATTGATATCCTGGGCACTAATAGTTACAGTACTCATAATGATTTATAATTTTTAGGGCGAACACTTGCGTGTACACCTCAACACTTATTAAAAAATAAATTACTTGCGGGCTCCACCAGGTCCGCGGCTTACGCTACCACCTGTAGTACGACGACGTGTTCCTGTTCCACCACGACGAGCGCCACCACGTCCACCTTCAGCTTCGGCTTCTGCAAGAAGCTTAGCGGCTTTTCTTTCTTTTTCGTCGTCGGTGATTTCTTCTGTATCATCTTCTTTAGCAGCTTGACGCTCTGCCAGACCCTCCTCAATTGCGGCTGTGATATAATTCACCAGGATAGCAATTGATTTAGTAGCATCATCGTTAGCAGGTACAGCAAAATCTACTTTGTTAGGATCGCAGTTAGTATCAACAAGACCAAACGTAGTAATACCTAAGCGCTTAGCTTCTGCTAATGCGATATGTTCGTGCCCGATATCAACCAGGAACAAGGCAGCAGGGATACGTCCCAATTGAGAGATACCGCCCAATACTTTTTCCATTTTGTCTTTATCGCGGCTGAGTGTCAGACGCTCTTTCTTAGTAATGCTATCGAAAGAACCATCACCTAGCATTTTTTCAATGCTCTGCATTTTTTTCACACTCTTACGAACGGTGTTGAAGTTGGTCAACATTCCACCTAACCAACGCTCCGTTACAAAAGGCATGTTTACACGCTTAGCACACTCGTTTACGATGTCCTTAGCTTGCTTCTTGGTTCCTACAAAAAGGATTTTCTTTCCACTGCGTGCAATTTGCTTTAACGCAGCTGCAGTTTCCTGCAAGCAATCAACCGTTTTGTTCAGGTCGATGATATGAATACCTTTCTTCTCAGCAAAGATGTAAGGCAACATCTTAGGATTCCACTTCTTTTTCAGGTGACCAAAATGTACACCGGCCTCGAGAAGTTGCTGTTGTAAGGATGTATTATTTTCCATATGAAGTATAAGTACTTTAAAATTGATTGAAGGCGATTAACGTTTGGAGAACTGGTAGCTACGACGAGCTTTCTTGTGACCGAACTTCTTACGCTCTACAGAACGAGGATCACGTTTCAGCAATCCAGCTGCTTTTAGCGCAGGACGAAACTCGGGATTCAAATCCACCAATATGCGGGAAATACCCAGCATAGCAGCTTCCGCTTGTCCTTTAACACCTCCACCGGCGGCATTAATTTTTACATCGTATTTGCCCATCACCTCAACAGTTTTGAGCGGACGCTCTACTTGATTTTGTAAGTAGACCAGAGAAAAATATTGCTTGTAGTCTTTGTCGTTCACCGTAATTTTTCCGTCACCCTTAGTAACGAAAACGCGGGTTACGGCTTCTTTACGACGACCTACGCTGTTCTTTTGCTTTTCCATTGATTAGTTATTTGTACGATTGAATTCAGAATTTAAGTTCCTTTGGTTGTTGTGCGCCATGTGGATGTGCAGCACCTTGGTACACAAATAATTTCTTGATCATTTTACGACCCAATCTGTTTTTAGGTAGCATTCCTTTTACAGCACGCTCAATGACCACTTCAGGACGACGCTTCAACAAACTAGAAGCAACTTCTTCTTTTAAACCGCCTGGGTAACCTGTAAAATGGTCGTACATTTTTTGATCCAGTTTTTTACCGGTCAATACAACCTTTTCGCAATTAGTTACAATTACATAATCCCCCGTGTCAACGTGAGGAGTGTAGCTGGCTTTGTTTTTCCCGCGCAATACAGCTGCAATGCGGGAACACATACGACCCACGGTTTGATTAGTACCGTCCACAACAAACCAGTTGCGCTTAACGGTAGCCTCGTTCGCATGTTTGGTAGTGAAATGTAGTTTACTCATGATGTTTTATTTGAGATCCCGCTATCCCGGAACCTGATTAAAAATGGACCGCAAAGGTAAGCGAGCCCTGGCAGACCACCTTGAAAAAGAGGATTAATTTTTCAAGGCGCCTTTGCAAAGCATTGATTTTCAATAAAATTTTTGACTGACTTTTTTAGTCCTTACTGAAAGGCGGTCATTGCCCTGGTCGGGCGACCTGCATTATCAAATGCTCCCAGCGTGTACCCTTTCCAGTTTCCATAACACTGAGGTTCCCAATAGAAAATCCCCAACCCTTTTTGACTGGGGATGGAACGGAGCTGAGTTTGTAGTTCCTTTAAAAATAAATAACAGGCATCAGCTTGGTCCCAGGGCATGCCTACTTCGCAAACCATCACGGGTGTGTTGTACCGATTGACCAGTTCAAGCATATTGGCCTTGCATTGTGTAACCAACTCAGGCCAGTTTGATTGAGTTGGATAGAGAGAGAGTCCAATCAAATCCCACATGGCACCATATTGTTTAAGCCCATCTAAATTCCAGCGAAATAGCCCTGCATCATACCCATTGGATAAATGCACCATCACTTTGATGGTAGGATCTATTTGCTTAACAGCTTCATAACCGGCCTTAAAAAAACTTGCATAATTCCCCATTTGCTGAGAAGCCTTCCCCAAAGGCCAAAGCATCCCGTCATTGGTTTCGTTGCCAATTTGAACCCAATCAGGAGTTACCCCCCTTAGGATTAATGCTGACAAAACGCGGGTAGTGTGAGCACGAACAGAATCACACATCGAAGCAACCCCGAGTCCAGCCCAAGTTGCCGGTGGATTTTGTTTACCTGGATCGGCCCAACTATCACTGTAATGAAAATCAATCAGCAGCTTCATTCCGGCTTGTCTGACTCGCATTGCTTTATTGATCAGATCTTGTAATCCATTCCAACCATCAGCAGGATTTACCCATACTCGTAACCGGATTGCGTTCATCCCTAATTCTTTCATCAATAAAACAGGATCTTTTTCAACACCACTTGCATTATAAAATTTTTTCCCTGATGCTTCCATATCGCTGATCCAACTTATATCTGCCCCTTTAATCAAGAGTTCATTCGACGCAGGAGGAGCGGGGGAATTTTTTTGACCACAGCCGCTGAGCGTACTGACTAAAAATAAGAGTGGTAATAAAACAAATCGGCTTCGCATCGGGAGTTGAAATTGGTTACTGATTTAAAGATAAAAAAACGGCTCCACGAGGGAGCCGTTTTCTATTCGGTAAGACGGAAGATTAGTTGATAGTAACCGTCTGTGTATTTTCATTCAATGTAATAGTGTAAGTACCCGCTGTGGTTGGTGTTTTGAAATTCGGACCTCCATCCCACTTGATTCTGCGAGGAGAACCTGTGGACTGACTTCCACCACTGGCATCTTCGTAATCAAAAGCACCCCATGCATTACCAGCCAGGAATTTAATATCCTTATTAGCTTCCAAGGCAACGGTAATTGTCCAAACGCCATTACCAGCGTATGTCATTTGAGGACTGGCTCCTGGGTTCCAGGCAGACACACCTGTTAGACCATCTCCAACCACACGCATTTCGTTGGCAGGAGAAATTTCATAACGAATGCTATTTACATTACGACCATCCCAAATTACACGGTAACGTCCTGTAGCACTAACATCAGGCATATTGGGTCCATTCACTTCCAATGCAGAACCACTACCACCGTTGGATCCATAACTGCGCGCATTGGCTGCAGTAATATCACCGCTGTTCCAGTTATTGAAGTCGATCAACTTCCAGCCACCAGAGGAGTTGAGGTTAGTTAATCCTACAAATAGATTTTTCTCAGGATGTCCCATTGCGTAGTTAGGGAAGGAAGCACCAGGATTCCAACCGGCACCCGTAGCACCACCCACAAAGCCCATGCGGCCTTCGCGGATATCGTACTTCATGTTAGCGCGATCGATAGAAACGCGATAAACACCAGCTGTGCTCACAGTGAAGTTGGCACCATTTTGAGCCAGGTTATTGTTGGTACCACCATAGTTGATAGCCCAGTCGCGGCCTTGCGTTACTTTAAATTCAGCGTTAGCTGGTAAATAGATATAGGTGTAGTATAATTTGTTCATCGCTTCTGGACGAATATCACGAATCAACTCAGGAGCTGTTCCTGGATCCCAGTTGTTACCATTTCCCGTAGCTGACTGATAACCACCAGGCATATAGAAACGAAGAATTGGAATGTACGTATTGATCAACACATTGACAGTGTTTGAAAAAGAAGTAGCCCCTTGCGCAGTAACCGCACGAACACGGTATTCAATTCTGCCAGGTGTGCCACCTGCAACACCTTCGTTGAGAGCAGTTTCGTTCATCTCAAAATTGGTCAAGGTTACATTCAAACGATTTGCTCCTACTGCAAAATCACGAGGAGAAGCAAAATTCTTTCCGGCAGAATCATATTGCAAGGTATAGGTAATATCTCCGGAGTAATTAACAAAAGAACGTGTCCAAGTAAATGTATTACCGGGATCGTTGGAAGTTGCCAAGCTTGGAGAAAGCGTTGCATTCTGTGAAACCAATACAGAAGGATCTTCAAATGGTGTAACGGTGATACGGAGTACATTGGACTCCAATTTCTCATTGTTATTGCCATAAGAAGAAGCCACTTTCACATCCAGTGAATGCGTTCGTCCTAAAGCAAAACCATAGTTAAGTAGGATACCATTCAACTCGCGACCTGTGATGGCGGTGTTACGAACACCCATTACAGTTTTAGTTACTTCACGACTAAAGTTGCGACCCGCTGAGTCAATGGAAAGAACATATTTGTAATTAGCAGAATCTGTTCCGTGTTGTGGATTAGTCCAGTTAAAACTGATTACGTTGCGGGTACTATCCGCCAATGTAGATGTAACACTGGTAAAGTTTGAACTTAATACAACAGAGTTACCTGGTTTATAGAAGGGTAGATCAGCCACTTTAGTACAAGCTGCGATTCCCAGCACCAGACCCAGATAAAAGAGTTTACGCATATTTTTCATAGCAGTACGTTTTTAGGTTTAGAGTCTGGTTAATTTGTATTTACCAGTCTGAAAATTGACCTCAATTTTGTAGCGACCCGCACCTGGGCTTTGGAAAGCAGGATCAGCATCGCGCTTTTCAAATTCGCCACCTAGTGCATCAGCCGGTGCCAAGGCATGATACTGTGTTCCCCAAACGCCTTGAGCTTGTATTAATTTATAATAACCACCCGCATTAAAGGTTACATCATCCAAGATATATAGCAAAGGATTGCTGGCATCTCTTCTGAACTTCTGAGAAACATTATAAGGGGCACCCATTGGGTTGCTCCAACCTGATGCAAAAGCATCACCTAATGCCCAGAGACCGGCATCATTGTATCCACCCGCTTCAGTTCCAGGAGGCTCTACTGCAAAGTCCAAATAAGGGGTAACACGAACGGTGATAGTGTTAGAGAGCAAAGGAACTGTTCCATTGATCAGCGAAGCTCTCACACGCATTTGCATGTTGTAAGCTACGCCTGCACGCAATTCCATTTTACCTAATACCGTATTTAGATCTTTTACAGTCATTCGAGTTCCCAATTCCTTGGCGATGGCTAATTCTTGCTTGTTAGGGCTAGCGAAGTTTCCGCCAACGGTATCAACTTGTAGTAAGTAAGTAACGTCCTGAGAACTTACGCCCGTAGTAAAACGGTAATTAGGGTTTGTCCAATTCAGCACAAGACCAACTTGGTCTCTGTTCTCTTTACGAAGAACAATGGGTGCCGTAGCTGTGGTAGACAACACAGGGTTAGTACCACCCATGTACATGATTTGATTTTCTTCTTTATCGCAGGAAACAATCCCCATCAAGAGGAAGGATCCTAACAGAAGTTTTGCTATGTTTTTCATGGCAATCAATTTTATTGTTGATTAGAAACCGGGGTTTTGGCTCAGGTTAGGGTTTGAAGTTCTGTTGGAAGCAGGCACAGGGAATAGGTTGTACTTGCTGTCCACGGCAGTACCAGAAGCAACGCCGCCTTTCCAAGGCCAGAGGTAGGTACCAGTAGTTAAACGACCATAACGAACCAGATCCGTTCTTCTATGTCCTTCCCAATACAATTCACGAGCTCTTTCGTCCAACACAAAGTCAAGCGTTAACTGACTGGCTGTGATGTCTGCGGCAGCGCTACCATTGTGTGCACGCTGACGGATTGCGTTGATATACGCCAATGCAGTAGCAGCATCTCCACCTGTTCCACCACGAAGTGTAGCCTCGATGTAGATCAAATGCATTTCAGATAAACGGAAAACGGGGAAGTCAATATCAGACCAGTAACGAGTAGCATCAGAAACTGGCTGTCCGTCAGAGCGGATATTTCTCCATTTGTTTACGTGTAGTCCATTGCTGAAATCTGCAACATCATTGATGGTGATTTGCGCAGGGCTGGTTCCATAAAGAGATGTTGTAAACATAGCACGACGATCAGTTGCACCAGTTAGATCAGCGAAACGGTCAGCCAACCCTTTTGTAGCACGGTAACCAAACCAACCTTCGCTGGTTCCGAAGTCCGCATAGTCTCCACCTGCAGCGGCGTGGATAAAGAAAGTTGTATTGCCATAGGAGCGAGCCTTTAATCCGTCACAGGTAATGGCAAATATAATTTCGCCAGTACGCTTATCATTGTCAGCCATGAATAACTCGCGATAGTTGCTGTGCAATGTATACCCACCAGCAATTACTTTGCTTGCATACGTGATAGCATCGTTCCAACGCGGAGATCCAGTATATATTTGTGCATTCAAATACATACGTGCTAATAAGGCCCATGCTGCACCTTTATCTACACGACCGTATTCATTGGTACGAGGGTTTTTGAGCTCGTTCTCAATAACCTTCAACTCAGCTTCGACGTAATTAAAGAGATTGGCACGAGAAATCTCTTGAGGGAGATTTGTACCCACTTCATTTGCCTCGGTAATAAAGGTTGAACGACCAAACAAATCCATCATTACCCAGTAATTGAAAGCACGAAGGAAGCGAGCTTCAGGACGTGTAGCCTTGATTGCATTCACTTCATCAGCGCTCAACTTACGAGCAGCTAATTTCTCGTCAGTTGACTCACGCAGGTATTCGTTGGCCACCATGATATTGTAAATGGGGCGCGCATACATTCCTTTTAAGAAAGGATCTGCACTGGAGTAACTGAGGTTATGAAAATCTTTAATGGTTTGGTCATTCCAGGATACAACTGCTTCATCGGTGAGAAGCTCCTGACAGTTAAAGAAACCACGGAGAAAAGGTGATTGAGAACCTTCATCCAAACCCTGAATATCAGAAGCACCGGCAGGACCACTGTTACCAGTTGTTGCCAAACCTCCATAAACTTTAGCCAATACCTGACGATATCCGGCAGCTGTAGAATATACATCGGCAGAAGTCAGGTCATTGGGTGGAAATAAATCCAACTTTTTTGCACAAGCACTGAGAAAAAGTACCACTCCCAGTAACAGTGTGTTTTTGATGACTATATTTTTCATAATGCGTTGATTTTAGAAATTAAAAGTCAAGATTGAAGCCAATTGAGTACACACGAGGGCGTGGATAAATATTTCCATCCACTCCACCATCACCCGCATTCTCCGGATCCAGTCCACCATACTTTGTAATCATAAAAACATTCTGGATACTAGCATTTACACGAAGCGTTGCCTTATCGTTGAATACACGTCCTGCCTCATAACCGAAATTAATATTGTCGATACGGAAGAAGGAAGCGTTGTCCAAATAGTAGTCAGACAAATACCAGTTGTTGTTGAAATTAGTGGTCAGTAAATCACGGGTTGCATTTCCAATAAACTGAACGGGATTCTTAATTGAACGCATGGTTGCGTTATTAGAATTTACGTTGTTGTAGAGATAGTTACCCAACATACCGTGACCTGCAAAACCAAAAGAGAATTTTTTAATGCTCAATGAAGTGCTGAAGCCCAATAATACATCGGCTGCAGGCTTCTGACTGATCTGGCGATCGTCATTATTAATCAAGCCATCACGGTTTGTATCCTCGAACAACCCTTCAATGGGCTTTCCATTCTGATCATAAATCTGCTTCAGCATATAGAAGCTATTAGGAGCAAACCCAACTGAATGGATACCGATTGTGTTACCGGTACCACCCCCAATTCCTGTAACCTCTTGTCCTTTGAACTTAGGATCAGGATTACGTAACAAGTTGGTAATTGTGGCTTTGTTATATGTATAGTTCATGTTAATATCCCAAGTAACATTCTTGCTGCGAATGGGCACTAAATTTAAAGTAACCTCTACCCCTTCACTATTGATATTACCTACGTTAGTAACAATTTCATTTACAAAATTGGCACCTGAAGCCACGGCCACGTTAGCCAACAAATCTTTTGTTTTGCGCTTGTAGTAGTCTACCGAACCGCTCACGCGATTGTTGAAGAAACCATAGTCCACCCCGAAGTTGGTGGTGGTGGTAGTCTCCCAACGGATGGAAGGATCATAACCGGCAGGACGCAGATAGTTTACCCATGAGCTACCAAACTGCTGCATAGCAGTATTATTACTCAGCGTATAGCGTGGCAAGTAAGAATAATAGCTGATTCCATCTTGCTGACCGGTAACTCCCCATCCAAAACGGAATTTCAAATCATTCACTTTGCTAGAATTACGGAAAAAGTCGTCACGCGCCTTCCATGCAAACGCTAATGAAGGGAAGTATCCAATACGGTCATCGGGATTCAATTTAGAACTTGCATCACTACGAAGAGTAGCTGTCAACAAGTATTTATCCATCAACGTGTAGTTGATTCTTCCGATATAAGATTCTAATCTGTACTCAGGACGATCGGTCAGGAATACAGGTTCTGTTCCAATGATGGTATCTTTTTTAGCAGGATTCGCGCGGTCGAAAATTGCACGATAGCTCAAAGCAGGGAAATTAGACACATCGGTAACAAAACTTTGGTAGCTATGCGTTAACAACACATCAATTTTACTCTTGATGCTTTTTACTTCTTTAGAGTAGAAAAGACCTAGATCAGCCAGCTGATTAGTTTTTTGTTGCTCGTAGTACTGACGACGACCACCGTTTCGGTAGTTAGTTGCAGAAACAGAATCAGTATTATCATTACCACTACCAGATGCAAAATCCATACCCACATTGGCCTGAATTTTTAAATCTGGCAAGAAAGGAAGTTTGTATTCTGCTTGCACGTTACCGATCATACGGTTTACTGTAGAACGATTATCGCGTAACATTAATAAACCAACCGGATTGCGGTTAGAAAGATCATTAGGCACGCTACCATTCAACCACTCATAATAACCACCCCAATTATTATTGCCACTCATCACGGGTTTAGTAGGGTCAAAACTCACTGCATTTCCGATAGCACCCTCATTAGCAAAACGATTGCGAGTTTGAGAAGCTTTTACAGAAATGTTCAAGGAGAGATTATCATTCAACAGCTTTGGTGAAAGATTGATAGCAGTAGAAATACGACTGAAATTATTGGTACGAAGAATACCATTTTGATTCAGATAACCCAATGAAGCGCGGAAAGGAATTTTACCCAAACTTCCAGAAGCACTGATGGTGTTGTCCGCTCCGATAGCAGCCTGGTAAATTTCTTTCTGCCAGTCAGTGGTTGCAGTACCCAACATGTTTTTGTACATGTTGCTTCCTGTTGTAACTGCATCCCTATTAACGATATCACGTACTTCATCCGCTGTTAACACATCAACGTAGTCGGTGATCATCCCTACAGAAGTAGTATTGCTAAAATTGAAGCGAAGCGCTCCTTTTGTACCTTTTTTAGTCGTGACAATGATTACGCCGTTAGAGGCACGAGAACCATATAGTGCTGTAGCAGAAGCATCTTTTAAGATGGTCATTGACTCAATATCATTGGGATTGATGGTATTCAACAGATTTGCTGAACCAGAAACACCGTTTCCATCAACAGGAACTCCATCAATTACAATCAATGGATCGTTGCTGGCATTGAGTGAAGCACCACCACGAATACGAATGCGGCTTCCACCACCTGCAGCACCACCTCCAGTTGTAATAGAGAGACCTGCTACTTTACCCACGAGGAGTTGTTCAGAAGAGTTGATGTTACCCTTCTGGAAATCTTTTGCAGTGACAGCAGTTACAGAACCGGTGAGGTCAGTCTTACGGCGTGTACCATAAGCAACAACCACTACGTCACCGAGCGTACTGTTAGCACTAGCCAGCACTACATTCACTGTATTTACACCCTGGACTGAAACTTCCTGTGAAGTGAAATTAACAGAGGAAATAACCAATGTGTTTACAGAAGATGCAACACTGATTCGAAACTGTCCCTGTGCGTCAGATTGAGTGCCGGCATTACTTCCTTTAGCGGTCACACTCACACCTGTAAGTGGCGCACCATTGGCATCAGTAACTTTTCCGGTAATCACTCTATCCTGCGCAAAAGAGAATTGCACAACGAGTGTTAGCACGATAAGGCCGAACACCCTCGAGAGTTTAGATAATGACATAAGCAATCATTAATGGTTAAGCAATCAGATTTGGGGATACACTAAATGTGTATCCAATACACAATATTAAGAAAATTTTAATTTAGCAAAACTTCTTGTTTAAGATTTTATAAGGCATTGACTTTGTAGAGCTTTCCGGGCCTGTGTGGCACATCTGTCTCCATCTCCTTAAGGTCTGTCATCCAATCTTTTAGCATG